>NZ_JABULD010000339.1:0-16741 GCF_014060985.1 Pseudomonas sp. MD195_PC81_125 | reverse complement strand
CTTTTTGATCTTGGTTTAAGATCAAAAGATCGCAGCCTCGTTTCACTCGGCAGCTCCTACAGGGGGTGTGTTGCCCTGTGCAACATCTGGTAACTCCTTGGAAAAGAGTTCGATTGAGGTGGTAAATGTGAGTCCTTATCATTTGGCCCACATTTTCCGACCGAGAGATCACTCCCATGTTGGCACCCAAGCGTCTTCTGACTGCACTGGCCCTGACCCTGATCGGCAGCACTACCGCCCAGGCCGCCGACGAGGTGGTGGTCTACTCCTCGCGTATCGATGAGCTGATCAAACCGGTGTTCGACGCCTACACCGCGAAAACCGGGGTGAAGATCAAGTTCATCACCGACAAGGAAGCGCCGCTGATGCAGCGGATCAAGGCCGAAGGTGCAAACGCCAGCGCCGACCTGCTGCTCACCGTCGATGCCGGCAACCTCTGGCAAGCCGAACAGATGGGCATCCTGCAGCCGTTCACCTCGAAGACCATCGACGCCAATATTCCCGCGCAATACCGTTCGTCCACCCATGCCTGGACCGGCCTGAGCCTGCGCGCGCGGACCATCGCTTACTCCACCGAGCGCGTTAAGCCGGGCGAACTGACCACCTACGAAGCGCTGGCCGACAAGAATTGGGAAGGACGCCTGTGCCTGCGCACGGCGAAGAAGGTCTACAACCAGTCGCTGACCGCGACCATGATCGAAGTGCACGGCGCCGAGAAAACCGAGAAGATCCTCAAAGGCTGGGTCAACAACTTGTCCACCGATGTGTTCTCCGACGACGTCGCGGTGCTGGAAGCGATCAACGCCGGGCAGTGCGACGTCGGCATCGTCAACACCTACTACTATGGTCGCCTGCACAAGCAGAAACCGGACCTGCCGGTAAAACTGTTCTGGCCGAATCAGGCCGATCGTGGCGTGCATGTCAACCTGTCCGGTATCGGCCTGACCCAACATGCACCGCACCCGGAGGCAGCCAAGGCGCTGGTCGAATGGATGACCACACCTGAAGCGCAGAAAATCTTCGCCGACGTGAACCAGGAATTCCCGGCCAACCCGGCGGTGGCACCTTCGGAAGAAGTGGCAGCGTGGGGCAAGTTCGTCGCTGACACCTTGCCGGTGGAAGTGGCGGGCAAGCGACAGGCTGAAGCGATCCGCATGATGGATCGTGCGGGCTGGAACTAAAACCTGGGTATATCCTGTGGCGAGGGGATTTATCCCCGATGGGGTGCGAAGCACCCCCAATGCCCTTAATCAAAGCGTACTGATACACCGCGGGCATAGTTTTTAAGAATGCTGCGCATCCGATCGGGGATAAATCCCCTCGCCACAATTGGGGCTGGCATTACTCTTGCGCCGACCCACGATTTATTAGAGAACCCCCTTGGCCCACCCCGCCCAACGCCGCTGGTACCCCATCGTCCTCGCCATTGCCGCGCTGGTGCTGCTGCCCCTGAGTGTCCTGCTGCTGTCGTGGCAGACCATTGATCAGCAAATCTGGTCGCACCTGTGGCAAACCCAGATGCCGCGACTGCTGGGCAATACCCTGACGCTGGTGCTGGGCGTTGGCGTCGGCGTGACGCTGCTCGGCGTCAGTCTGGCATGGCTCACCAGCCTCTGCGAATTCCCCGGGCGGCGCTGGCTCGACTGGGCGCTGATGCTGCCGTTCGCCATTCCGGCCTACGTGCTGGCGTTCGTCTTCGTCGGCCTGCTGGACTTCGCCGGCCCGGTGCAAACCCTGTTGCGTGAGTGGTTCGGCAGCGGCCTGCGCCTGCCGCGTGTGCGCTCCACCGGCGGGGTGATTGTGGTGCTGGTGCTGGTGTTTTATCCCTACGTCTACCTGCTGGCGCGCACCGCGTTCCTGGCGCAGGGCAAAGGCCTGATGGAAGCGGCGCGGGTCCTCGGGCAATCGCCCTGGCAGGCGTTCTGGCGGGTGGCGTTGCCGATGGCGCGGCCGGCGATTGGTGCCGGTGTGGCGCTGGCGCTGATGGAGACATTGGCGGATTTCGGCGCGGTGTCTGTGTTCAACTTCGACACCTTCACCACCGCGATCTACAAGACCTGGTACGGCTTCTTCAGTTTGCCGAGCGCGGCGCAACTGGCGAGCCTGTTGCTACTGGTGGTGATGCTGGTGCTTTACGGCGAGCGGCGTGCGCGTGGCGCCAACCGGGCGAGCAACGAACGGCCGCGGGTCAAGGCGCTGTATCACTTGCAGGGACTCAAGGCGTTCGCGGCGACCGGCTGGTGCGCTCTGGTCTTTGCCTGTGCGTTCGTGATTCCAGTCCTGCAACTCATTGTGTGGTTCTGGCAGCGCGGGCGCTTTGATCTCGATGAGCGCTACGCCGGACTGATCCTGCACACCTTGTACCTGGGTGGCATGGCAGCCTTGATCACCGTCAGCGTCGCGCTGCTGCTGGCTTTTGCCCGACGACTGGCGCCGACCCGGGCGATCCGTTCCGGAGTCAGTCTGGCCAATCTCGGTTATGCGTTGCCGGGTTCGGTGCTGGCGGTGTCGATCATGCTGGCGTTCAGTTATCTCGATCGCGAACTGGTGATTCCGCTGTCGGGCTGGCTCGGTGGCGCCGGCAAACCGCTGCTGCTGGGCAGTCTGGCGGCGTTGCTGATGGCCTATCTGGTGCGTTTCATCGCCGTGGCGTACGGGCCGCTGGAAAACAGTCTGGCGCGTATACGGCCTTCATTGCCCGAAGCAGCACGTAGTCTGGGGGTCAGTGGGCCGCGACTGTTTTTCAAAGTGTATCTTCCGCTGTTGCTGCCTGGCACGTTGAGCGCGGCGTTGCTGGTGTTCGTCGATGTGCTCAAGGAAATGCCCGCGACCCTGCTGATGCGCCCGTTTGGCTGGGACACGCTGGCGGTGCGGATCTTCGAAATGACCAGCGAGGGCGAGTGGGCACGGGCGTCGCTGCCGGCGCTGACCTTGGTGTTGGTCGGCCTGTTACCGGTCATTGGCCTGATCCGCCGCTCGGCGCACCGAAACACTTAGTAGTGAGTCCTGAATCATGCGGCTACAATGCGCGGCATTCGGTGCGGTTCGTCTGACAGACCCGTTCGCTGAAATCGGCTGAAAGCCTTCTGTTTCGCGGCTTTCATCCCGTACAGCGGCTGTCCGCACCTTCGCCACGCCCGGAAGGAGAAACCCATGGGACAGCGTACGCCTCTGTATGACCTGCATCTCGCCCTCGGCGCGAAGATGGTCGATTTTGGCGGTTGGGACATGCCACTGCATTACGGCTCGCAGGTCGAGGAACACCATGAGGTGCGCCGCGATTGCGGGGTGTTCGATGTTTCCCACATGACCGTGATCGATGTCGCCGGTGTCCAGGCCAAGGCCTGGCTGCAGCATTTGCTGGCCAATGACGTCGAGCGCCTGCATCGCCCCGGCCGCGCGCTCTACAGCACGATGCTCAACGAGCGTGGCGGCATCGTCGACGACATGATCGTCTATCGCCTCGAAGACCGTTATCGTCTGGTATTCAACGCCTCCACTCGCGACCAGGATCTGGCGTGGATGCAGGCGCAGGTCGCCGGTTACGACGTGCAATTGCATGAGCGTCAGGATCTGGCGATGCTCGCCATTCAAGGCCCGCAGGCCCGGCAGAAAATTGCCGAACTGGTGACCCAGTCCCGCGCCGAACTGATCAAACATCTCAAACCGTTCGAAGCTCACGTCGATGGCGACTGGTTCATCGCCCGCACCGGATATACCGGTGAGGATGGCCTGGAAATCGCCTTGCCGGCCGAGCAAGCGCCGGGATTTTTCAACGATCTGGTCGGTGCCGGCATTTCGCCGATCGGCCTCGGCGCCCGCGACACGCTACGGGTCGAGGCAGGGATGAACCTCTACGGCCAGGACATTCATCAGGATGTCTCGCCGCTGGCGTCCAATATGGCCTGGAGCATTGCCTGGGAACCGGCCTCGCGGCAGTTCATCGGGCGTGCTGCGCTGGAAGCGGAAAAAGCCGCCGGCGTTGCGCACAAACTGGTGGGGCTGGTGCTTGAGGAACGCGGTGTTTTACGCGCCCATCAGGTGGTTCGTATCGCCGATGTTGGCGAAGGAGAGATCACCAGTGGTAGTTTCTCTCCTACGCTGAGCAAATCGATTGCCCTGGCGCGTGTACCGATGGCCACCGCCGACCGCGCCGAAGTGGAAATCCGTGGCAAGTGGTATCCGGTACGAGTGGTCAAACCGACCTTCGTGCGCCATGGCAAAACCTTGATCTAACCTTTTCCGGCGGGCCTGACCGCTGACAATTTTTTGAGGACACCAAGCATGAGCAATATCCCCGCCGAACTGCGTTTTGCCGAAAGTCATGAGTGGGCGCGTCTGGAAGCCGACGGCACCGTTACCGTGGGCATCAGCGATCACGCGCAGGAAGCGCTGGGCGATGTGGTGTTCGTCGAGTTGACTGAAGTGGGCAAGGTGTTTGCTGCTGAGGATCAAGCTGGCGTGGTTGAGTCGGTGAAAGCGGCCTCCGATATCTACTCGCCGATTGCCGGCGAAGTCATCGCTGTCAACGAAGAGCTGAGCGGCTCTCCGGAATTGCTGAACTCCGATCCGTACGGGGCGTGGATCTTCAAGCTCAAGCCAGCCAACGCTGCTGATCTGGACAAGCTGCTGGACGCCGCCGGCTACAAGGCTGCAATCGGCGAATAATCCTCGCCCTGTAGGAGCTGCCGCAGGCTGCGATCTTTTGATTTTGTTTTTGAAGCAAGATCAAAAGATCGCAGCCTGCGGCAGCTCCTGCAGGCATGGCGGTTCAGGGCTTCAATACGGCTTTGACTGCCGCCACTGAACGCTCGACATCGTCCTTGGTCATGCTGGTGAACATCGGCAACGACACAATCAGTCGCCCGACGCGTTCGGCCACCGGCAACATCCCTTCCTTGAAACCGCGCTCGCGGTACAGACTCAACAAGTGAATCGGCGGGTAGTGATAGCCGATGCCGATGCCTTTGGCCTGCATCTGTTCCATGAACGTGGCCCGCGCCGGCAAACCGTCCTTGCGCTCCGGCAGGACCAGCTGAAACAGGTGCCAGTTGCTGTGGGTGAAATCCGCTGGCGGCAGTTGTGCGCCATAGGTCGCTTCGAAGTCATCGCCAAAGCATTTGAAGTAATGACGGGCCAGTTCCTGACGATGGGCGGTCATCGCCTCGATATGGGCGAATTGACCCAGACCGATGGTCGCGGCGACGTCGGTCATGTTGAACTTGCCGCCGAGCACATCAACGTCGAGACCGTCGAAGCCGTTGCGGGTCACGCCTTGCAAGCGATATTTCTCCGCCAGCCGCGCTTCTTCCGCAGTGTTCAGCACCAGACAGCCGCCTTCGGAGCAGGTCACGTTCTTGTTGGCCTGGAAACTGAACGACACGAAGTCGCCAGTGGCGCCGATGCGCTGGCCATTCCAGCTCGAACCCAACGCCTGCGCGGCGTCTTCGACAATCCGCAGATTGTGTTTGCGCGCGATGGCATATAGCCGATCCATGTCCACCGGCAGGCCTGCGAGGTACACCGGAATCAGCGCTTTGGTGCGCGGGGTGATCGCTGCTTCGAGCTTGTCCAGATCAATGTTGCGGGTCACCGGGTCGATGTCGGCGAACACCGGCGTGGCGCCGACTTCGAGGATCACGTTGGCGGTGGCGACCCAGGAAATCGGTGTGGTGATCACTTCGTCACCCGGGCCGATGCCGGCGATGCGCAGGGCGATTTCCATGGTGCAGGTGCCGGAGTTGAAGGTGCGCACCGGGCGCCCGCCGAAGTATTCCGACAGCTGTGCTTCAAAGGCCTGTACCTTCGGCCCGCTGGTGATCCAGCCGGAGCGCAGTACATCGCCGACGGCGGCAATCGTGGCTTCATCGATGACAGGTTTGGAAAACGGCAGGAACGGCAGTTGGCTCATGAGGGTTCGATCATCCGCAAGTTGGACGCCTGATGCAGGCGCTACAGCATGCCCCGGAACACCCGGCGCCGCCAAGCCGTGCGCGTCGGGATCGGCTGCTATGCTGGTTTGACCGTGTTGCATTGACGCCGAGCGCCAGCCAAGAGAGAGCCTGTCATGTCCCAGTTGCCATCCTTGAGCCAGTTACGCGACCCCCGAAGCCTTCCTGCGCCGCCATTTGGGGCCCGACGCTGCCGAGCAACAGGCGATGCTCGATAGCCTGGGCCTCGGCAGCCGGGTCGAACTGATCGAGCAGACGGTGCCGCCGGGCATTCGCCTGAACCGGGCGCTGGACTTGCCGCCGGCCCTCGACGAGCAGGCGGCGCTGGCCAAACTGCGCGGTTACGCCGAGCAGAATCAGGTGTGGACCAGTCTGATCGGCATGGGCTACTACGGCACGCTGACGCCGACCGTCATTCTGCGTAACGTGCTGGAAAATCCTGGTTGGTACACCGCATACACCCCGTATCAACCGGAGATTGCCCAGGGCCGTCTTGAGGCGCTGCTGAATTTCCAGCAACTGACCATCGACCTCACCGGGCTGGAACTGGCCAACGCCTCGTTGCTCGACGAAGCTACCGCTGCGGCGGAAGCCATGGCCCTGGCTAAACGCGTGGCGAAGTCGAAGAGCAATCTGTTCTTCGTCGACGAAAACTGTCATCCGCAGACCATTTCCGTGGTGCAGACCCGCGCCGAAGGCTTCGGCTTTGAGCTGATCATCGACGCTGTGGATAACCTCAGCCAGCATCAGGTGTTCGGCGCATTGCTGCAGTATCCCGACACCCATGGCGAGATTCGTGATTTGCGTCCGGTCATCGATCAACTGCACGCGCAGCAGGCGCTGGCCTGCGTCGCTACGGATCTTCTGAGTCTGTTGCTGCTGACACCGCCGGGTGAACTGGGCGCGGATGTGGTGTTCGGTTCGTCCCAGCGCTTTGGCGTACCGATGGGCTACGGTGGCCCGCATGCGGCGTTTTTTGCCAGCCGCGAGGAGTACAAACGGGCGATTCCGGGGCGGATCATCGGCGTGTCGAAAGATGCTCGTGGCAACGTCGCGTTGCGCATGGCCCTGCAAACCCGTGAGCAACATATTCGCCGCGAGAAGGCCAACTCGAACATCTGCACCGCGCAGGTGCTGCTGGCTAACATCGCCAGTTGCTACGCGGTGTATCACGGGCCGCAAGGCTTGAAACGCATCGCCCAGCGCGTGCACCGCTTGACCTGCATCCTGGCGGCGGGCCTTGAGCGACATGGCATCCAAAGGATCAACGCACAGTTTTTCGACACCCTCACGCTGGAGGTCGGCGGCGCGCAGAGCGCAATCATCGACAGCGCCAGGGCTGCGCAGATTAACCTGCGGATTCTCGGCCGTGGTCGAGTCGGGTTGAGCCTCGACGAGACGTGCGATGAAAGCACGGTGGCCAAACTGTTCGACGTGCTGCTCGGTGCCGATCATGGTTTGAACGTCGAGCAACTCGATGCAGAAACGTTGGTTTCAGGCATCCCCGACAGCCTCCAGCGCAAGACGCCTTACTTGCGCCATCCGGTGTTCAACGCACATCACAGCGAAACCGAGATGCTGCGCTACCTCAAGCAACTGGAGAACAAGGATCTGGCGCTCAACCAGTCGATGATCCCGTTGGGTTCCTGCACCATGAAGCTCAACGCCACCAGTGAGATGATCCCGATCACCTGGCCGCAGTTCGCCAATCTGCACCCGTTCGCGCCTCGGGAGCAGGCAGTCGGATACACCTTGATGATCGAAGAACTGCAGCGCTGGCTGTGCGCGATCACCGGGTTCGATGCGATCTGCATGCAGCCCAACTCCGGGGCTCAGGGCGAGTACGCCGGGCTGCTGGCGATTCGCAAATATCACGAGAGCCGGCAGCAGGGCGCGCGGGATATTTGCCTGATCCCGTCCTCGGCCCACGGCACCAACCCGGCCTCGGCGCAGATGGCCGGGATGCGCGTGGTGATCGTCGAATGCGACGAGGCCGGCAACGTCGATCTGGACGACCTGAAAACCAGGGCGGCCGAGGCGGGGGACAAATTGTCGTGCCTGATGGCGACCTATCCGTCGACCCATGGTGTGTACGAGGAAGGCATCAGCGAGATCTGCGAAGTTATCCACCAGCACGGCGGGCAGGTGTATATGGACGGCGCCAATCTCAACGCGCAGGTCGGGCTGGCGCGGCCGGCGGACATCGGCGCCGATGTGTCGCACATGAACCTGCACAAGACGTTCTGCATTCCCCACGGCGGCGGCGGGCCGGGCATGGGGCCGATCGGCATACGCGCGCACCTGGCGCCGTTCGTCGCCAATCATCCGGTCGTGCCGATTGACGGCCCGCTGCCGCAGAATGGCGCGGTCAGTGCGGCGCCGTGGGGCAGTGCGAGTATTTTGCCGATCAGCTGGATGTACATCGCAATGATGGGGCCGCAATTGGCGGATGCCAGCGAAGTGGCAATCCTCGCGGCGAACTATCTGGCCCAGCATTTATCCGGCGCATTCCCGGTGCTGTACACCGGGCGCAACGGGCGGGTGGCCCATGAATGCATTCTCGATCTGCGGCCGTTGAAGGCGCAGACCGGGATCAGCGAAGAAGACGTCGCCAAGCGCCTGATGGATTACGGCTTTCACGCGCCAACCATGTCATTCCCGGTGCCGGGGACGTTGATGGTCGAGCCGACCGAGAGCGAATCCAAGGCCGAACTGGACCGGTTTATCGGCGCCATGCTGAGCATCCGTGCAGAAATCACCGAAGTGCAGAACGGCAACTGGCCGGCGGAAGACAACCCGCTCAAGCGTGCGCCGCATACCTTGGCCGATGTCACCGGAGTCTGGGAGCGGCCTTACAGCATCGAGCAGGGCATCACCCCGGATGCGCACACCAAGGCGCACAAGTATTGGCCGGCGGTGAATCGGGTGGATAACGTTTATGGCGACCGCAATCTGTTTTGTGCCTGCGTCCCGGTGGACGAGTACCGCTGATTTCCAGGTTGTACAACCGCCCAAATGTGGGAGCGAGCCTGCTCGCGAAGGCGTCGTGTCAGAAGACAAACATGTATCTGACTCACTTTATTCGCGAGCAGGCTCGCTCTCGCAGAGGTTGTGGTGAATTCGACATTACGGGCAAAAAAATGCCGCTCGATCGAGCGGCATTTCTGTCGGCGGCGGGCTTATTCGGAAGCCACTGCGTTCTTCGCCAGAATCGCATTCGCCAGTTCCATGTCCGTGGCCTGCAGGCCCGGATTGTCGGCGCGGACTTTCTGCATGGCTGCTTCCAGGTATGGCCCACGAATGCCGCCATCGCTGGCGACGAAGCTGCCGGCGTCGTCCTGCGCGGCAACGATCAGCTTGTGATCCTTGAAGGTCAGGTAGGTCGAACCGGTGGTGGCGCCGGACGAAATGACGTTACGCCAAAAGCTGTCGGCCATCGCTGAACCAACGGGAAGGGACAGCAAGGCAAGGGTGGCGACAGCAAGTTTGAGACGCATGATTGAGTGACTCCTGGGGGTTAACTACGGCGTTGGATAACGATTCCCCGATCCGGTTCCGTAGCGGCCTATTTCTGCTCGCTCTGCGGTGTCACCCGCAGCACCTCTTCAAGGGTGGTCAGCCCTGCCGCGACCTTCTGCGCACCCGACAGGCGCAGGCTGCGCATACCTTCCTTGAAGGCTTGTCGACGGATGGCGGTGAGGTCGGTGTCCTGAGTGATGAGGGTTTTGAGGCTGTCGCTCAGTTGCATGATTTCGTAAACCCCGGCGCGCCCGCGATAACCGGTGTCGCGGCACTCGAGGCAGCCGATAGCCCGTTGCGCATTGCCCGGCAGCGGCGCCTGCCAGGGGCGGGTCAGGGTCTGCCAGTCCTCCTCTTCCAGCGTCAGCGGCGCCTTGCAGTGCGGGCACAAGGTACGCACCAGACGCTGGGCCATGACCCCGAGCACCGTGGCCTTGATCAGGTAGTGCGGCACGCCGAGTTCGAGTAATCGGCTGATAGCGCTGGGGGGCATCGTTGGTGTGCAGGGTCGACAGCACCAGGTGGCCGGTGAGTGCCGCCTGAATCGCCATTTCCGCGGTTTCCAGGTCGCGAATCTCGCCGATCATGATGATGTCCGGGTCCTGTCGCATCAACGCACGCACCCCGGCGGCGAAACTCAGGTCGATGTTGTGCTGCACCTGCATCTGATTGAACGCCGGCTCGACCATTTCGATCGGGTCTTCGATGGTGCAGAGGTTGATCTCCGGCGTCGCCAGTTTCTTCAGCGTGGTGTAGAGCGTGGTGGTCTTGCCCGAACCGGTCGGCCCGGTGACCAGAATGATGCCGTTGGGCTGGCGGGTCATGTCTTGCCAGCGGCGCAGGTCATCGGCAGAAAAGCCCAACTGATCGAAGTCCTTGAGCAGCACTTCCGGGTCAAAAATCCGCATGACCATTTTTTCACCAAACGCGGTGGGCAGCGTTGAAAGCCGCAACTCGACTTCGCCACCGTCCGGGGTCTTGGTCTTGACCCGGCCGTCCTGGGGTTTGCGCTTCTCGGCGACGTTCATCCGCCCGAGGCTTTTCAGGCGGCTGACGATCGCCATGGTCACCTGCGGCGGGAATTGATAGACGTTGTGCAACACGCCATCGATGCGAAAGCGCACGGTACCCTGTTCGCGGCGCGGTTCGATGTGAATATCGCTGGCGCGTTGCTGGAAGGCGTACTGGAACAGCCAGTCGACGATGTTGACGATGTGTGCGTCGTTGGCGTCCGGCTCCTGATCGCTGGCGCCGAGGTTGAGCAGTTGTTCGAAGTTGCCGAGGTTGCCGCTTTGCTGATCGGCATTGCTGGCGCCGCTGACCGATTTGGCGAGGCGGAAGAACTCGACGCTGAAGCGCTGGATGTCCACCGGGTTGGCGACCACCCGTTTGATCGGCAGCTTCAGCACGTGAGTCAGGTCGGCTTCCCAAGCGGTGACGTAGGGCTGGGCACTGGCCACGACCACGGCGTCGCGGTCGACCGCCACCGCAAGAATCCTGTGCCGCTGGGCAAAGGCGTAGGACATCAGCGGGGTGATCGCGGCGACGTTGATCTTCAACGGGTCGATACGCATGTACGGCTGGCCGGCCTGCTGCGCCAGCCACAAGGTCAGGCTTTCCAGATCCAGATGTTTACCCGGACGGCTGAGGTCATCCAGCTGCTGGCTGGCAATGAACTCCAGCGGGTGCTGCTGGCCGTGGGTCGCGTGGCGGCGCCGGGCGTTGAGCGCCTGCTCCGCCGAATCCTGGCTGATGAACCTTGGGCGACCAATTCACGCAACACATCGTTGAGATCCAGCCAGCGGTCCTGAGTGGCGAGTTGAACGGACATGCGGGCTCCTTTTGAACGACAGTTCGCAAAGGATAGTCGTGGCCCCGCAGACCGTTGGGCCACTACCCGACAAAGCCGTTGCCGGATTTTTCAGCCAACCGCTTGCGCGGGCGTATCCCACGTCGTGTCGGCGTTTTGCAGGTTGACCGAGCAGACGTTGATCAGGTTACGAAGTTTTTCCGCAATCACTTGGGCGCGATGCCAACTGAAACCGCCCATGACGATGTCGATCGACATCAAGTCGTCCATCCGCTGCACATTGACCTGTTCAGGCGTCAGGAACTGCAGCGCGAACAGGTTCAGCACCCGCACCAGCAGATCCGGCTCGGCTTCGGCGAGGATCTGATACTGCGCCAGGCAATGGCTGTTGTTGACGTTCCAGACATCGGCCCGGGATGGTGCGGTATTCACGGCTTCGAGGTGCGGCATGGCGAGTCTCCAAAAAACACTGGAGAAATTTTTACATTCGGTGCTGGGCATTTCTTGGCTAAGATCGATGTTATTGGCGAATGATCGACCAGTTTGATTCGTATTAATTCATATTTGAGGTTTTTCTATGCACAGCGAGCTGGACAGCTACGACCGCAGGATTCTCGCCCTGCTGCAAGAGGACGCTTCCTTGTCCAGCGCTCAGATCGCCGAGCAGGTGGGCCTGTCGCAGTCACCGTGCTGGCGGCGTATTCAGCGAATGAAGGAGGAGGGGATTATTCGCGGTCAGGTGACCTTGCTTGATCGCAAGAAGATCGGCCTGAACACGCAGATCTTCGCCGAAATCAAGCTCAACGCCCACGGGCGGTCGAACTTCACCGAATTCACCGAGGCGATTCGCGGTTTTCCGGAGGTTCTGGAGTGCTACGTGCTGATGGGCGCGGTGGATTTTCTGTTGCGGATTGTCGCGGCGGACATCGAGGCGTATGAGCGGTTTTTCTTCGAGAAACTGTCGCTGGTGCCGGGGATTCAGGAAGTGAATTCGATTGTGGCGCTGTCGGAGATCAAGTCCACCACCAGCCTGCCGGTCTAGCGCTGATGGCCTCTGTGGCGAGGGGATTTATCCCCGATGGGTCGCGAAGCGGCCCCGCTTTAGTCGAAAGCAGGGACTGCTGCGCAGTCCATCGGGGATGAATCCCCTCACCACACAGTCATCACATACGCAGCAGCATTTTCCACGCACGATTCTGATAAACCGCAATCGCCTGCTGCTTGCGCGCATCGAGCAGTTCGTCAGTGATGGTCGGTTCGTTGGCCAGTTGTGCCAGTTTGTTCAGTTCGCCGTACAGGCGATCCATTTCCGCGATCTCCAGTACGTTGCGCGCGTGGTGCAGCCAGACCTGGATGCGCTCGATGCGCGGCAGTTGTTCGGCCAGATCTTCCGGTTGCTGCTGATAGCGCTGCAATTGCAGGGAGGTGGCTTCTTCGCCCAGCAGGCGCGGCAGCCAGCTGTGCAATTGCGCGGCGCCCTGGCGGTTGCCGCGGGTGTTGCGCTCGGCGGTCCAGGCGCGGGCCAGCAGCCAGCGTGATGCGGTCAGCGAGAACAGGCCCCAGCGCGGGTCTTCCAGTTCTTCGAGGAATTGCTCCGGCGCCGCCTTGCGCACGTCTTCGTCTTCGATGCCGACCTGAACCAGCGGGCGCCAGTCTTCGAGCAATGCGTCCAGCGCCACGCGCAGGTCGTGAGTGGCCGGACGCGGTGCCGCCTGGCCGAGGCTGCTGAGCAGGGCGCGCATTTCGGCGAGGTTCTCGACCCAGTCCTGCAGCAGGCGCCAGTGGCCATTGAAGCGATATTGTTCGGCCAGACGCTGGCTGCTGCCGAGCAAGTGCCAGGCCAGTGCGGCGAAGGCGTCGTCGAGTGGGGTTTCCGGGGTCAGTTGCGGCGCCGGCAGGCTCAGCGAGTAGCTGTTGGCGTCGTACAGACGGTAGCCGCGCTCGGCCTTGCTGATGTCGCACGGCATCAGGGCCAGGGTTTCGGCCAGCTCGGCGGCCAGTTCCAGCAGTGCGGCCGGCTCGCCTTCGCGCAGTTCCAGTTCCAGCTCGCAGATTTCTTCTTTCTGTTTGCCGACCACCACATGACCGAGGTCCAGCGCAGCTTCGATGACCACTTTGGCCTTGCCGCGGCCCCAGGCGATTTCCGCACGCTCGCGGACGAAATCGGTGGTGAAAATCGGTTTCAGGGTTTTTTTGTCCAGCTCGGCCAGCGACTCGGGCCAGCATTCGCCGTCGAGTTTCTTCACGTCGAGCTTGGCTTTGGGCAACTTCCAGTCGTATTCATTACGCTCGGACAGACCGGCAACGCTCTGGCCGCGGGTCTTGAGGGTCTGAATCACTTCGTCACCGTCCTTGCGCAGGCGCAGGGCGACTTTGGCCTGGGCCAGGTCACGCTCGGGGGTGTCGAAGTACTGGTTCATCAACTCACGGCGTTCCCAGCCATTTTTGTTGCGTTTTTTCAGTAGCGGGTGCTCGCGCAGGGCGGCGAGGGTTTCGCGGCTGACGCGGAGTTTGATTTCGGTTTCTTTCTGCATGGCCGGAAAATCCAGGATCGGGAGCGCAGCCGGGGGAATGTGTGGCTGCCAAGGCCGTGCAGTGTACAGGACTCAAACTTCCTACGCCCTGCGGCGGTTTATTCCTGGCGCCGGATGGCTCTATGATGGACTTCAAATCGGAGTTGGAGTCAGCGATGCCTTTGCCGTCCATGCAAGACCAGTTCGCTGCACTGATCGCCGCACCGTCGGTCAGCTGCACCCAACCGGGCCTGGATCAGTCCAACCGGGCGGTGATCGATTTGCTCGCCGGCTGGCTGGGTGATCTGGGCTTCAGTTGCGACATCCAGCAGGTCAGCCCCGGCAAATTCAACCTGCTCGCCACTTTCGGCAGCGGCCCCGGCGGCCTGGTCCTGGCCGGGCACAGCGATACCGTGCCTTATGACGATGCGCTGTGGCAGACCGATCCGCTGAAGCTCACCGAAGTTGACGGCCGCTGGGTCGGGCTGGGCAGTTGCGACATGAAGGGCTTTTTCGCGCTGATCATCGAGGCCGTGCAGCCGCTGCTCGATCAACCGTTCAAGCAACCGCTGCTGATTCTCGCCACCTGTGATGAAGAAAGTTCGATGTCCGGTGCCCGCGCCCTGGCCGAGGCCGGCAAGCCGCTGGGCCGTGCGGCGGTGATCGGCGAGCCGACCGGGCTCAAGCCGATTCGCATGCACAAGGGCATCATGATGGAGCGCATCGATATCCTCGGACAAAGCGGCCATTCGTCGGATCCGCGTTTGGGGCACAGTGCACTCGAAGCGATGCACGATGCCATCGGCGAGCTGCGCGGTTTGCGCCTGTTGTGGCAGCGTGAATTCAACAATCCGCAGTTCAGCGTGCCGCAACCGACGATGAACTTCGGTTGTATTCATGGCGGCGACAACCCGAATCGCATCTGTGGCCAGTGTTCGCTGGAGTTCGACCTGCGTCCGTTGCCGGGCATGGACCCGAAAGTGCTGCGTGCGGAGATCCTGCGCAAGCTCAATCCCGTGGCCGAGCGGCACCAGGTGAAGATCGATTACAAACCGTTGTTCCCGGAAGTACCGCCGTTCGAACAAGCCGAAGACGCCGAATTGGTACGCATCGCCGAAAAGCTCACCGGCCATCGTGCCGAAACAGTGGCGTTTGGCACCGAAGCGCCTTATCTTCAGCGCCTTGGCTGCGAAACCATCGTGCTCGGCCCCGGCGACATCGCCTGTGCCCACCAGCCCGGCGAATACCTCGAAATGTCACGTTTGCAGCCTACCGTGCATCTATTGCGGCAGTTGGTTGAACATTACTGCCTGAAGAATTGAACACATCCCTTGTAGGCGCTGCCGAAGGCTCGGGCCGCGTTCGGACGATCTTTTGATCTTGTCTCTTAAAAAACAAAAGTCAAAAAGATCGCAGCCTGCGGCAGCTCCTACAGGGGAAGACGTTAAATTAGTGGGAATCCAACCCGTATTCATGAGGAGAACGCGCGTGTCGCCAAGCCTGTTCCGACGATAACCATCAGCCCGCTGTGCGTTTTCCGTTTCGCCCTTTTTTCCGGCTGCTATTTATTACAGGCCCAGGTTCATGCCCGAATACGTCAATTGGCTTCGTCACGCGTCCCCTTACATCAACGCTCACCGCGACTGCACGTTCGTCGTCATGCTGCCCGGCGACGGTGTGGAGCATCCGAACTTCGGCAACATCGTCCACGACCTGGTGCTGTTGCACAGCCTCGGTGTGCGTCTGGTGCTGGTCCACGGTTCGCGTCCGCAGATTGAAACCCGCCTCGCCGCTCGCGGCCTGACCCCGCACTATCACCACGGCATGCGCATCACCGATGCGGCAACCCTGGAATGTGTGATCGATGCAGTCGGTCAGTTGCGCATCGCCATTGAAGCGCGGCTGTCGATGGACATGGCCTCGTCGCCGATGCAAGGCTCGCGTCTGCGGGTGGCCAGCGGCAACCTGGTCACGGCGCGGCCGATCGGCGTGCTCGAAGGCGTCGACTATCACCACACTGGCGAAGTGCGCCGGGTCGACCGTAAAGGCATCAATCGCCTGCTCGACGAGCGCTCGATCGTGCTGCTGTCGCCGCTGGGCTACTCGCCGACCGGGGAAATCTTCAACCTCGCCTGCGAAGACGTCGCCACCCGCGCCGCCATCGACCTCGGTGCCGACAAGCTGTTGCTGTTCGGCGCTGACCTCGGTCTGATCGACGAAAACGGCAAACTGGTACGCGAACTGCGGCCGCAACAGGTGCCTGCGCATCTGGCGCGTCTGGGCAACAACTATCAGGCCGAACTGCTGGATGCCGCCGCCGAGGCCTGCCGTGGCGGTGTCGCGCGCAGCCATATCGTCAGCTACGCCGAAGACGGCGCGCTGCTGACCGAACTGTTCACCCGCGATGGTGGCGGTACGCTGGTGGCTCAGGAGCAATTCGAACTGGTGCGCGAGGCGGCGATTGAAGACGTCGGCGGTTTGCTTGACCTGATCAGTCCGCTGGAAGAGCAGGGGATTCTGGTGCGTCGTTCGCGCGAAGTGCTGGAGCGCGAGATCGAGCAGTTCAGTGTGGTTGAGCGTGAAGGGATGATCATTGCCTGTGCGGCGCTGTACCAGATTGCCGATTCGGACGCCGGTGAGCTGGCGTGCCTGGCGGTGAATCCGGAGTATCGCCATGGCGGTCGCGGCGATGAGTTGCTGGAGCGCATCGAGACCCGTGCTCGGGCGCAAGGGTTGAAAACCCTGTTCGTGCTCACTACCCGTACCGCGCACTGGTTCCGCGAGCGCGGGTTCGAGCCTAGCAGCGTCGAACGCCTGCCGGCGGCGCGGGCGTCGCTGTACAACTATCAGCGCAATTCGAAGATCTTCGAAAAGACCCTGTAATCCGAGTCCCCTGTAGGAGCTGCCGAAGGCTTGCGATCTTTTGATCTTGATTCAGAAAACCAAAG
>NZ_JABULD010000366.1:0-4812 GCF_014060985.1 Pseudomonas sp. MD195_PC81_125 | reverse complement strand
TCCCACAGGGCCAGCGCGATTCCTGGTGGGAGCGAGCCTGCTCGCGAAGACGTTCTGTCAGACACCTGATCATTCAACGCATAAACCGCAGCGGCAGCCCCTGACAGCTTTCGTTGATGCGCTGCTCCCGCCAGGCAATCTGCCCCGACACCAACGTCGTATTCACCCGATAGCGGAAAGTCTTGTCAGCAAACGGCGACCATCCGCACTGCGACAGAATCGGTTGCCGCGACACCTCCATGGCCGCGGGCTCAACCAGCACCAGATCCGCCCAATACCCCTCGCGCAAATAACCCCGATCCGGAATCGCAAACAGATCCGCCACCCGATGGCTGGTCTTCGCCACCAACGTGGTGATCGGCAGCACGCCATCGGCCACCAGCTCCAGCAGTGCCGGCAGGGCGTGTTGCACCAGCGGCAAACCGGACGGTGCTTCGGTGTAAGGACGCTGTTTTTCCGCCCAGGTGTGCGGTGCATGATCGCTGCCGATCACATCCAGCCGGTTGCTCAGCAGCGCCGCGCGCAAGGCATCGCGGTCGGCCTGATTCTTGATCGCCGGGTTGCATTTGATCAGGTTGCCGAGTGCTGGATAGTCGCGGTCATCGAACAGCAGGTGGTGCAGGCAGACTTCAGCGCTGATGTGCTTTTGAGTGAGAGGTTTGTCTTCGAACAGCTCCAGCTCGCGAGCGGTGGTCAGGTGCAAAACGTGCAGGCGGGTGCCGTGACGTCTGGCCAGTTCCACCGCCAGCGAAGAGGATCGGTAGCAAGCTTCGGCATCGCGGATCAGTGCGTGGATATTCGCCGGCAGGTGGTCGCCGAAGCGTTCGCGCAGACGTGCTGCATTGGCCTCGATGCTCGGTGTGTGTTCGCAATGCGCCAGCAGAATCGTCGGCACTTCGGCGAACAGACGTTCGAGGGTCTGCGGATCATCCACCAGCATATTGCCAGTGGAGGCGCCCATGAACACTTTGACCCCGGCCACTTCGCAGGGGTTGAGCGCGGCCACGGTGTCGAGGTTGTCCTGACTGACACCGAAGTGAAATCCGTAGTTGGCCACGGAGTTGATCGCCGCTCGACGCTTTTTCTCCGCCAGCGCTTCCAGGGTGAGCGTGGCCGGTTGGGTGTTGGGCATGTCCATGAAACTGGTGATGCCACCCGCCACCGCTGCGCGTGACTCGGTGTGGATGCAGCCTTTGGCCGGCGCTCCCGGTTCGCGAAAATGCACCTGATCATCAATCATCCCCGGCAACAGCCATTGGCCATTGGCGTCGATCTCCACCCGGGCATTTTCACCGTCGATGCGGCCTGCGATCTTGACGATGCGACCATGGCTGACCAACAGATCGCCGTCGAACTCGCGTCCTTCATTGACCAGTCTGGCGTTGCGAATCAGCACGCTGCTCATGGTTCAGAACTCGTTCTGCAAGGCTTTGTAACCGCGCACCAGATCGACATTGGTGCGCGCCACGTCTTCGGAAAACTCCGAGGCGCTGACACTCACCGGCGGGAACTGCGAGAGGTCGGTGTTGGGGCCGATGCGGGTGGTGGAGGGCACGTAGAACGCGTCCGGTAAATCGCGGCCATCGACCACCGAGTTGTGCCGCACCACACAGCCGTCACCGACCACGCAATTGAACAGCACGCTGTTGAAGCCGATGAACACCCGGTCGCCGACCACGCACGGGCCATGCACGATCGAGCGGTGAGCGATCGAGGTGAATTCGCCGATGGTCACGGCAGCGCCGGATTTGGAATGGATCACCACGCCGTCCTGGATGTTCGAATTGGCGCCGATGGTGATCGGCTCCATCGTGCCCGAAGCGTCGACTTCGTCGGCGCGGATCACCGCGTAGGGGCCGACGAAAACGTTCTCGCCAATGATCACCTTGCCGCAGATGATCGCGGTTTTGTCGACGTAGGCCGACTCGGCAATTTGCGGCAAATCGCCTGAGGGGTTTTTGCGGATCATGGTTGGCTCAGCGCGTCGTAAAGGGTGTTGAGGTTGTATTCGAACAGTCCGGTAAAGGTGCTGGCCGGGCCACTGGCGGCGAGGGCATCGGAGTACAACGTGCCGCCGATATGCGCGCCACTTTCCTCAGCGATCTGCTTGAGCAGGCGCGCGTCTTTGATGTTTTCCATGAACACCGCTTTGACCTTGGCCTGACGGATCTGCGTGATCAGTGCAGCGACTTCGGCGGCCGATGGCTCGCGCTCGGTGGACAGACCTTGCGGCGCCATGAAGTCGATGCCGTAGGCCTGCCCGAGATAACCGAAGGCGTCGTGGCTGGTGACGATCTTGCGATTGCCCGGTGGCAACGAGCCGAGCTTGGTCTTGGCTTCGGCGAGCAGGGCGTAGATCTGTTTCAGGTAGGTCTGGCTGTTGCGTTGATAATCGGCCTTGTTCGTCGGATCGGCAGCGATCAGCGCCTTGGTGATATTGGCGATGTACAGCTCAGTGTTAGCCAGGTTGTGCCAGGCGTGCGGGTCGGGAATGGTTTCACCGTCTTCATCGAGCGAGCGCGGAATCACACCGTGGCTGGCACTGATGAGCGGGGCCTGGGTGCCGGTGCTGGTCACCAGTCGATCGAGCCATGGTTCGAAACCGAGGCCGTTCTTGATGATCAGCTTGGCGTTGAGCAGCGCTTTGGCGTCGTCCGGTGTTGGCTCATAGGTGTGCGCGTCGGCGTCCGGGCCGACCATGTTGGTGATCTGGATATGCTCGCCGCCGACCTGATGCACCATGTCGGCGAGGATGCTGAAGCTGGTGACCACCGGCAATTTTTCCGCCGCCGATAACGACATCGACAGCAGCAAGCTGAACAACACGAGTAGAACGCGCATCGGGAAACACCTCATTGGGATGTGAGCAAAGGCGGGCGGCGCAGCAGACCGTGAACCGGTCCGAACAGCACGGACAGCAAGTAGGCGGACCCCGCGACCAGCACGATGGCCGGCCCGCTGGGCAGCGAGTAGTCGAACGACAGCAACAATCCAAGCCACACCGACAGGCAGCCAATGAGTGCGGAGATGGCAATCAGGCTTGGCAGACGACGACTCCAGAACCGTGAGGCAGCGGCAGGCAGCATCATCAGACCCACCACCATTAATGCACCGATGGCCTGGAAGCCGATCACCAGATTGAGCACCACCAGGGTCAGGAACACGCCGTGGGCGAGAGGGCCGAGGCGGCTGACGGTTTGCAGGAATAGAGGATCGAGGGTGTCGAGCAGCAGCGGTTTGTAGATGACGGCCATGGCGATCAGGCTGAGGGCCGAGACCCATAACATGCCGTTGAGGGTCGGGCCGTCGACGGCGAGCGCCGAGCCGAACAGCAAGTGCAGCAAGTCGAGCCGTTTCCCGGCGATGCCGAGAATCAGCACACCACTGGCGAGCGAGATCGGGTAGATCGCAGCGAGGCTGGCGTCTTCGCGCAAACCGGTGCGACGGGTAATCCACGCAGCCAGCCCGGCCATGCTCAGGCCCGCACCCAGACCGCCGAACGTTAGCGCGGGCAGACTCAGACCGGCGAACCAGAAGCCCAATGCGGCGCCGGGAAGAATGCCGTGAGCGACGGCGTCGCCGATCAGGCTCATGCGCCGCAGGATCAGAAAAACGCCGAGCGGTGCTGTGCTGCAGGCCAATACCAGTCCGCCGAGCAGCGCTCGGCGCATGAACAGGAACTCGCTGAACGGTTGCCAAAGGTGAGCGACGGTGAGCATCAAGCCACCTGCGTGCCAGGTGTTTGCTGGATCAGCTCGACGCTGTCGCCAAACACGCATTCGTGGTTTTTGATCAGCAGTGTCTGCGGGATGTGTTGGCGGACGGCGGCCAGGTCGTGGCAGACCACCAACAAGGTTCGACCTTCGGCGTGCCAGGCGTGGATGTGTTGCCAAAGCAATTGCTGACCCAGTTCGTCGAGCGCAGCGTGGGGTTCGTCGAGAAGGAGTAGCGGCGCGTCAGCCAGACTCAAACGGGCAAGCAATGCGCGTTGCAGTTCGCCACCGGAGAGCGCCATCAGCGGGCGCTTCTCGAGTCCGCTCAAGTGCCAATTATCGAGTGCATGAGTGAGGCGCTGTGCACGCAGTTGGGTCGACAATCGACGGCCCCAGAACCCGGCAGCCACCAGTTCTTCCAGGCTGATGGGAAACTGTCGATCGAGGTGTTGCTGTTGCGGCAGGAACGACAATCCTCCTTGGCGTGGAACGCCTAGCGCAACTTTTCCGGTCAAGGGTTTCTGCAACCCGGCGATGACTTTCAGCAGGCTGCTTTTACCGCAGCCGTTGGCGCCGACGATAGCGCTCAGACTGCCACTTTCCAGCGTGACCGTCAGTGGTGAAGTCAGCGGTTGGCCTGGCGCGCCCCAGCTCAAGGAATGGCAGCGGATCATGCGTGTTCTCGATGCCAGTGGCTTTCGGCGACGGCGTCGTGGGCGTGCAGGCTTTCGGCGTGGATCACTCGCAGGTCGAATCCGCTGACACCAGGGCAGCGACGCAGGGTCAGATGGAGGCGTCGCGCGGCGTCCTCGCAGAACATCAGGTTCTGCCCATTGGCCAGCGCAAAGGCTTGTTCGTCGGCGCGTTTCACGGCGGTTTGCACGGCGGTACCCAGTGCGGCTTCAGCGTCGTTGATGATCACGCTCAGGGGCAGCTCATCGATAAACTCGTCCAGGTGCATGTGCAATTGCGCGATGCTGCGTTGGCTGTGCGGAGTGGCAACGATGCCGTGGCTTGATCCAAGCCAAGCCAGAACTTCAGCGTGCTGCAGTGGCTTATTGGCAAAATCATCGATGAACTGCTGCTGGATCAGTTGCCT
>NZ_JABULD010000243.1:0-23665 GCF_014060985.1 Pseudomonas sp. MD195_PC81_125 | reverse complement strand
ATCGGAGGCGTCATGCGAACAACTGCTGCCGTTGCTGGCGCAACACTTATCTACCTGAATACCGAAATCCCTGTAGGAGCTGCCGAAGGTGCGATCTTTTGGTTTTTGTTTTTTAGAAGCAAGATCAAAAAGATCGCAGCCTGCGGCAGCTCCTACAGGGGATTGCATGATGGCGGTGACTAGCGGTTGCCATCCAGCGGATCGCGCTGCGCCAGCTCCGCCTCATCCAGACCATTGCCGCCGCCGATGTCATCTTCGTCGACAATGCTCAGATCCCAATCCGCCTGATTGCCTTCGCCAGCTTCCTCGGCATCCCGGGCGCCATCTTCATGAATCAGCGTTTCCGGGCTCAGGTCATCATCGGTGGGTTCATGGTCAGCGGTCGATGCGCCGGTGAACCCGGCCTCACGCACTCGCTCATTGGGCATCAACTGCTCGCGTTCACGTTCCGGAATCTCGTCACCGATTTTCGCGCTGGGTTCGTCTTCATCGAAATCCAGTTCATGCACCGAGCCCATGCGGTCCTCGTTATCATCGATCGGTTCCGGTTGCACCGCATCGTACGGACGTCGTGAATCAGTCATGGCAAATCCTCATACTGTGGGCCTTACTAGGTGGACTCACCGCACACCCAGGAATTCCACCGAAAACACTTGCGACCCTTGCGTGACCCCGACGGGTGGTCGTCTGTCATACCAGCGCATCTTTCTTGAGGCCTTAACCATGCACGACTTACAAGACCTGATTGATAACAACGAGCGCTGGGCTGACGCGATCACCAAGGAAGATCCGGAGTTCTTCGCCAAACTGGCGCGCCAGCAGACCCCGGAATATCTGTGGATCGGCTGCTCCGACGCACGGGTGCCGGCCAACGAGATCGTCGGCATGCTGCCGGGCGATCTGTTTGTGCACCGCAATGTCGCTAACGTCGTGCTGCACACCGATCTCAACTGCCTGTCGGTGATCCAGTACGCGGTCGACGTGCTCAAGGTCAAACACATTCTCGTGACCGGCCACTATGGCTGTGGCGGCGTGCGTGCCTCGATGCAGGATCGCCAGTTCGGCCTGATTGATGGCTGGCTGCGCTCGATCCGTGACCTGTACTACGAAAAACGTGAAGAACTGGCCAAGTTGCCGACCGAGGAAGAACAGGTCGACCGTCTCTGCGAGCTGAACGTTATCCAGCAAGTGGCCAACGTCGCCCATACCAGCATCATCCAGAACGCCTGGCATCGCGGCCAGAGCCTGTCGATTCACGGCTGCATCTACGGCATCAAGGACGGTCGCTGGAAAAGCCTGAACACCACCATCAGCGGCTTCGAGCAATTGCCGCCGCAGTACCGTCTGCGTCCGGTCGGAGCGTTGTAACTCAGTCTGGATGTCGCCAGCGCTGCAAAAAGTGCTGACCCTCGATCGTGGGTGGCTCATCGTAACCGTTGATCCACCCACGGCAGCGCGGCGAGCCGCAAGTACAGGCGAACTGTTGCAGCAAACGGTCTTCGGTGGCCGCGAAGTCGATGGTCAGGTGGTCTCCCGGCTGAATATCGCGCAGCGCCCATAACCACAATTCGCTCATGTCGAGGAACGTATTCGGGTCGCAGGCATGTTCGAGCAATCCGCAAAAACGCGGATCGTAGAGATGGATGCCGACCAGTAGCTGGCGAGTCTGGCGGCAGCGATAGGGCAGCAATTGCCCGGACACCCGACACATCCGGGTGATCCGCAGGAACGCCCGGCGCGCTACCACCGACGCGCGGCCATCGTCTTGCTGAACGATTTCGAAGTCCTCGCTGGATGGGAAACCCAGGCGCACGGGCAATCCGGCAAACGGATAGATACCGGGTGCGTCGCGGGGGATGTGATGCTGATGAGCCTGATTGTTCATAACGATCCCTGTCGGCAAATGTTGCGACTTCCCTGGTCTGACGTCCTGTCAGCGCTGCAACATGTTTGGATCCAATCCTCTCGCGTATACGTCAAAGCGTCTACTGTCAGATCTGACAGGCGTGATCGACTGCTTCCCGTGTCAGCATCGACTGACACGGGAAGGCTTTCAGCCCATCAGAGGTGTGGCGCGGGAACGGCGGTGGCCGGCATTTCGCCCTGAAGCTGTTGCAGTTGTGCCTTGATCGGCGTGGTCGAGCACTTGGCAGCAGCTTCGGCCGGGGTCAGATTGCGGATCGAGGTGTAGAACAACTCGCAGGTCTTGCCCTTTTGCGTCACTTGCCAGGTTTGCGTACAGCTGTTGAGCAGGGTTTTCGCATCGGTGCCGGGCTTGCTGCCCATCCCGGCCTGCCAGCAGGCCGCGCTCAAGTCCTGCCCCATGACCTTCAAGCCGGCGGCATCGGCTTTCGCTTCATCACCGTCGTAGCTGGCCGGATCGGCGGCGTACCAGATGTAGCTCGGATGGTTCGAACCCAGCACCGGCACGTTCACCCCCGCACTCGGGCTGATGGTCGCCAGCCCCAGTACGGCGACGGTCGGGCCATATTGCTGCTTGATCCAGTTACGCACCGGTGCGCCGAACGCGACCATCGGCAGGGTGGTGCCGGCGCTGGTCTGGCTGAACTGCTTGACCAGCGTGGTCTGATAATCCTTGAAGTAGTCGTAGACACCTTCCAGGTCACTGCCGGCATTGGACGGCGCCGCGATGGGGGCGATGTCGATGATGGTCTGATAGGCCGGCGTCTGGTCGGCCGGAATGCCGTTGGCGGTCAACAGCGTGGCCCAGCGATCCGTGGTGTTCGAGCGCAAGTAATCCTGGGCCTGGGTCAGCGAGTAATCCGGCGGGAAGTGCAGCAGCTCGACGCTCTTGCGGTTTTCCAGGGCCATGCCCAGCGGCAGGAACAGGTACCAGTTGTACGCCCATTTGCCATCGGCATTGAGCTTGCTGGCGCCGGTATAGGCCAGATCACCGGCGTCGAGCAGCGCTGACAGCGGCTTGTCGTAGCCTTCGGGAACGCCGCTGATCTCGGCGTAAATCTGCCCGTTATCGTTCTTCACCAACACCTTCGCATTGCTATAGCCATCGCGTTGCACGCTCTGGCTCAGGTAATGCGCGACGGTCTGCTCCCGCGTCCAGTTGCGATAGCAGATCACGCTGCAGTTGTTGGGGTAAGCAAAAAGGCGAGTGACGCGCTCGGTGCTGCCCAGCTTCAGATCGACATCGGCGTGCGCCGCCGCGCTCAATGTGAGCGCGGCGAGTGTCAGCGCGGCGGGGGTAAATCCTGCGAGTTTGAACATGCTCAGATCCTTTTCAGCGTGGGTTCCCCGGAGTTTGGGGCGCTTCATATTGGATCAGCCGTGTTGCACAGTGAAGCTGTCATTCGCGGATTTTTCGTCAGCTCGCCGCACTCGGCTCACGCCTGAAAATGCAGGGCGTTGCTCAGATCGCCCATGGGTTTCTGGCCACGGGCAATCATTGCTTCATCGCGCTGCTTGAGGCCGTCGAGGGTTTCCAGTTGGAACACCCGGGTGATCAGGCGCAGGATCGACGCCGTGTCGTAGACCGTGTGATCCACCGTGCCTTTGCGGGCGAACGGCGACACCACCAGCGCCGGCACCCGCGATCCCGGCCCCCAGCGATCGCCCTTGGGCGGTGCCACGTGGTCCCACCAGCCGCCGTTTTCATCGACGGTGACGATCACCACCATGTTTTTCCATTGCGGGCTTTCGCGCAGCACTTTGAGGGCGCGGACGATGTGCCGGTCACCGGAGGCCACGTCGGCATATCCAGCGTGCATATTCAGGTTGCCTTGTGGTTTGTAGAACGTGACCGCTGGCAACTTGCCGGCCTCGGCGTCGGCGAAGAATTTGTTGGTGCTCGATTCATCCCCCAGCCCGGCATCGCGCAGGCGTTTGCTGCGCTCCTGCGGGTTTTCCGGGCCTTGTTGTTGGAAATAGTTGAACGGCTGGTGGTGATATTGAAAGTTGGGGATCTTCGGAATCCCGCCGGAATCCTTGTATTGATCCAGCGTCGCCTGCCACGCGCCGGCGTACCAGGCCCAATCGACATTCTTCTTCGACAGCTTGTCGCCGATGTGCTCGTGGGTCTGCGGCACCAGCACGTTGGGCAGATCCGGTTTGGAGTACGCCGGACGCTCCGGGTCGCGAATCCATGTCGGCCAGTACGGCGGGGCAAGGGTGTTGACACCGTAACCGTCCGGCGTCAGCGCACTCGGGCCGAACTGCGGCGGGCCGCTCATGGCGCTGGCCGGCGATGCCTCCAGCGGCTTGAGGCGCGGATCGGCCGGGTCGGCGCTTTGCAGCGCGGCGATCTGCGACTTGGCCACCGAATTGGCCGCGTCCGGATAGAACGGCGCGGTGGCGCTGATCAGGTATTGGTGGTTGAGGAACGAGCCACCGAACGCGCCCTGGAAGAAGTTATCGCACAGCACGAATTCCTGAGCCACGTCCCACAGACGCAGGGAATAACGGCTCTGAGCGTAATGGCCCATGGTCAGCCCGCCGGAATCGGCCCAGGCAACAAAGCCATCGTTCTTGCCGCCGTTGATCTGCATCTGGTTCTGATAGAACACGTGCCACAAATCGCGGGTGACCAGACCGAATGGCAGGTCTTCACCGTTCGGGCCTTTGAGGGCGAACGGTGCGTTGGGCAGGTTTTCCTGAAACTGCACGGCGGCGGGGTAGGTCACGCCATCGAGGGTTTGCGGGCCGATCTGCAACACGCCGCCCCAGACGGGAGGCAGTGTCTGCAGCAGGCTGCCGTCGCGATCACGTTGCTGGTAATTGGCAGGTTTGAGCGCAGACAGCGGCTTCTCGACACCGGGGAAATCACCGAACAGGTTGTTGAAGCTGCGGTTTTCGGCATAGATCACCACCACGGTTTTCACGTTATCGCGCAGGGCCTTGTCCAGCTCGGCTGACGTCAGCGGGCGCTCGGCCGGTTTGCCCGGCGGGTTGCTGGCGTTACCGCAACCGGCCAACGTCGCGCCCACACCGAGGACGGCAACTCCACCGAGGAAGCGGCGGCGACTGGTGTCGGTGGGGGGGTCGGATTCAGGTGCGTCAGTGCTGTCTGTTTCGTCTTTCATCTGTCAGCCCGTTTTGCTTAATTGTTTCAGTTTGTTTCGGGCGGACGCTAGCAAGGGAATGTGACGGTTGGGTTACAAAATCGTGCGGTGTCTAGGACCCCTTCGCACTGCTAGACTGCTGCAATAGCGAAACTGGCCTGAGTGAACCATGAAGCCTTCCATTGCTCTTGATCTGCAACGAGCTGCCGTTCGTGAGGTTGTCGGCAGATTCCGTGTGGCCAA
Source organism: Pseudomonas sp. MD195_PC81_125 (assembly GCF_014060985.1). Taxonomy (NCBI): domain Bacteria; kingdom Pseudomonadati; phylum Pseudomonadota; class Gammaproteobacteria; order Pseudomonadales; family Pseudomonadaceae; genus Pseudomonas; species Pseudomonas sp. MD195_PC81_125. The sequence goes on along the minus strand of NZ_JABULD010000243.1, from coordinate 18,389 downwards.
TCCGCGTGTGTTTGGCTCGACGCTGCTAGGTACCGATATGGAGGGCAGTGACCTTGATCTGTTGGTCGATCCATTGCCCGGTACCACCTTGTTTGATCTCGGCGGGCTTCAGGTTGAGCTCGAAGATTTGCTGGGCGTTACCGTCGACCTGTTGACCCCAGGAGATCTTCCGCTGAAGTTTCGTCAGCAGGTACTTGAACAGGCCCGTCCCGTATGATCGCGAACCGGCTTGGCGATTACCTTGAGCATATGCGTCAAGCTGCAAGCGATGCGCTGGTCTTCGTCGAAGGTCTGAGCAAGGAAGAGTTCGTCGACGACAAACGGACGCAACAAGCGGTCATCATGAGCCTGGTCATTATTGGCGAAGCGGCAACCAAAATAATGGACCGGTTTCCGGAGTTCGCGGCTCAGAACACTCAAACTTACTGGCGCAGCATGCGCGGGATGCGTAACCGGATCGCTCATGGTTATTTCGACATCAATCTGGATGTCGTTTGGGAAACAGTTCAGGTTGCCCTGCCTGAGCTATTGAGAGTCTTGCCCTCCGAGTAACATTGATAGCACCTGCCCTGAGGCAGGTGCTATCTCGTCAATCTATGGCATCACCGGCGGCGTATACGCCAATGTCGTCCCCAGCACCCACAGCAGGAACAGCACCAGCGGCGTGTGCACCAGCAATTGCACGAACGAGAAGCCGATCAGGTCCCGCGCCTTCAAGCCGAGCACACCCAGCAGCGGCAGCATGTAGAACGGGTTGATCAGGTTCGGCAGCGCTTCAGCGGCGTTGTAGATCTGTACCGCCCAGCCGAGGTGGTATTGCAGATCGTTGGCCACTTGCATCACGTACGGCGCTTCGATGATCCACTTGCCGCCGCCGGACGGGATGAAGAAACCGAGAATCGCCGAGTACACGCCCATCAACAGCGCGTAGGTGTCGTGGGACGCGATGCTGACAAAAAAGGTCGAGATGTGATGCGCCAGCGTCTGCGCATCGGCACCTTTGACCGTGGTCAGCAGCGCAGCAATCGAGCCGTACAGCGGGAACTGGATCAGCACGCCAGTGATGGTCGGCACCGCGCGGGCCACCGCATCGAGGAAGCTGCGCGGGCGCCAGTGCAGCAGCGCGCCGAGCATGATGAACAGGAAATTATAGGTGTTGAGCCCGGAAATCGCGGTGATCGCCGGTTTGGTCGAGAACTCGTGGAACAGCCAGCCGGCCGCCAGCAATACCAGCAGAATGATCAGCAGTGGACTGTGCTCCAGCCATTCCCCGGGCCGGGTGCGCGGTTGCAGCGGTGGCAGATTGAACGCCGGGTCGATGCCGCAATCCTTGGCGTCGCGCGCAGAGTTCGGGCCGGGCGCGGTGGCGTAGGCGACGATGATCGAAATCACGATCAGCGCCAGCAGCATCGCACCGGACTGCCAGAGGAAAATGGTCTGCGTGAACGGAATCACCCCGGTGATCGACAGGATCGCCGGCGGCAGGCTGGCCGGGTTGGCCTGCAATTGCGCCGCCGATGATGACAGGCCCAGGGCCCAGACCGCACCGAGGCCCAGATACGCCGCCGCACCGGCCGCGCGGTAATCCATTTTCAGATCGGTGCGGCGGGCGAGGGCGCGCACCAGCAACCCGCCGAACACCAGCGACAGACCCCAGTTCAACAGCGAAGCTATCATCGAGATCAGTGCGACCCAGGCCACGGCGGAGCGGCCGTTTTTCGGGATGCGCGCCAGTTTGTCGATCAGTTTGACCGCCGGCGGCGAACTGGCGACCACGTAGCCGCCAATCACCACGAAGGCCATTTGCATGGTGAACGGAATCAGGCTCCAGAACCCGTCACCGAAGGCCATCGCGGCATCGGTGGGTTTCGCGCCCATGGCCAACGTGGCCAGCGCGACAATGATTACGGCCAACGCGGCGAACACCCAGGAGTCGGGGAACCAGCGTTCGGCAAAGTTTGAACAGCGCAAGGCAAAGCGCGCGGAGCGGCTATCTTCGATATCAACGGCCACAGGGAGTACCTCGGATTTTTATGGTTATTGTGGTCCTTGGGACATTCAAACCCGACAACCCTGTGGCGAGGGAGCTTGCTAACGCTGGACTGCGTAGCAGTCCCCTTCTTCTAAAGTTCAGAGGGGGGCCGCTTCGCGACCCAGCGGGAGCAAGCTCCCTCGCCACAGAGGTAGACCTGATTCAGATGTGTCCCGCCAGACAAGCCTCAACAGTAAATCAACCGCCGCCATTTTGTGAGCAGGTTCTGCCAAACCGTGACCATGGTCTAACGGGTTGTCCCCGGGCGGATTTGCGTAGACCATGAGCGCCTTGGTTTTTTGCCTGCCAGAGTGCTTTGCCATGACTGCCCAATCCCCAGCCCGACCGGCGCCGTTCAGCCGTTCCGATTACAAGACCCTCGGCCTTGCGGCCCTTGGTGGGGCGCTGGAGATCTACGATTTCATCATTTTCGTGTTCTTCGCCCTGACCCTCAGCCAGTTGTTCTTCCCGCCGGAAATGCCCGAATGGCTGCGTCTGCTGCAAAGCTTCGGGATCTTTGTTACCGGGTATCTGGCGCGTCCACTGGGCGGGATCCTGATGGCGCATTTCGCCGATCGCCTGGGCCGGAAAAAGGTCTTCAGCCTGAGTATCCTGATGATGGCGCTGCCGTGCCTGCTGATCGGGATCATGCCGACTTATGCCCAGATCGGTTATTTCGCGCCGCTGCTGTTGCTGGCGCTGCGCATCCTGCAAGGCGCAGCGGTTGGAGGGGAGGTGCCGAGTGCCTGGGTGTTCGTCGCCGAGCACGCGCCTGCCGGACATCGCGGTTACGCGCTGGGCTTTTTGCAGGCCGGGCTGACCTTCGGTTACTTGATTGGTGCGCTGACCGCGACTTTCCTTGCACAAGTGTTCAGCCCGGCGGAAATCCTCGATTACGCCTGGCGTTATCCGTTCCTGCTCGGTGGCGTGTTCGGCGTGGTCGGTGTGTACCTGCGCCGTTGGTTGAGCGAAACCCCGGTGTTCATGGCCATGGAGGCGCAGCGTGAAGCGCGGGTTGAACTGCCGCTGCGTACGGTGCTGAGCGAGCATCGACTGGCGATGTTGCCGGCCATGCTGCTGACCTGCGTGCTGACCTCGGCAGTGGTGGTGTTCGTGGTCATTACGCCGACCATGATGCAGAAAACCTTCGGCATGACCGCCAGCCATACCTTCGCCCTCAGTGCGCTGGGCATTGTCTTCCTCAACATCGGCTGTGTGATCGCCGGGCTGCTGGTCGACCGTCTGGGGGCCTGGCGCACCGTCATGCTCTATAGCCTGCTGCTGCCCTTGGGAATCGGCGTGCTTTACAGCTGCTTGATCATGGGCGGTCACTGGATCGGGCTGGCATACGCCATCGCCGGCCTGGCCTGCGGTGTGGTGGGGGCGGTGCCGTCGGTGATGGTCGGGTTGTTCCCGGCGCGAATTCGCGTGTCAGGCATCTCCTTCACCTACAACATTGCCTACGCCGCGTGGGCGAGCATGACACCGCTGTTGCTGATCGGTCTGATGCCGTGGAGCCCGTGGATCTGCGTGATGTTCTGTGCGGTGATGGGCGTGGTGGGGCTGTTGAGTGCGCTGTATTTCGGCTCGCGGATGCCGCGTACAGGGCAATGCCAGGTGGCCGGAACTGTCTGATCGCACGCTCGTGAACTATTTTTGACCGACGGGTCTCAAGCGCTCTTCAGAAAAGAAATTCAAGGCCGATGGCTAGTCTGCATCCCGCTTTCTTTCCATCGGTATCTGCCCATGTTCAACAAACGCCTCAAGCAAGAGCTGGCCACTCTTCGTGAAGAACTCTCCAGCCTGCTGCAGGTGAAGGAAAGCCTGGAAAGCGAGATGCTGGTGCTGACCCTGGAACCCGATGGCCGGATTCAGTCGGTCAACCACAACTTCCTCGGCGAGATGCTCTACAAGAGCCAGGATCTGGTGGGGCGCGCCATTGAAGACATTGTTCCGGCGCATGTGAAGGCCGATGACTTTCATCATCGTTTCAAGGCCGCCCTGACCCGTGGCGAACATTTCGCTGGTGCAGTGCGCCTGCTGCGCGGTAATGGCGAAGAAGCCTGGCTGCGCTCCATCGTGCAGCCGGTGCGCGCTTCGGACGGGCGGATCAAGCATTTTTCGATCTTCTCCAGCGACCTGACCCGCACCATCGAAGCCTCGCGCGAACACGAAAACCTGATCGGCGCTCTGGTGCGCTCGACAGCGGTGATCGAATTCGACCTCAACGGCAACGTGCTCAATGCCAACGAGCGTTTTCTGCATGGGATGGGTTACAGCCTGGCGCAGATCAAAGGCAAACATCACCGGATGTTCTGCACGCCTGAGGAGTACAACAGCGCCGAGTACCAGAATTTCTGGCGTCGCCTGAACAATGGCGAATTTGTCGCCGACCGTTTCAAACGGGTCGACAGCCACGGTCGTACGGTTTGGCTGGAGGCGTCCTACAACCCGGTGGTCGATGCCAACAACAAACTGTACAAGGTAGTGAAATTCGCCACGGTGATCACCGATCAGGTCAACCGTGAACAAGCGGTTGCCGACGCGGCCAGCATTGCCTATAGCACTTCGCAGCAAACCGACAGCACCGCGCAACGTGGCACCACGGTGGTCACCGAGGCGGTGAATGTGATGCGTGATCTGTCACGCCACATGCAGGCGGCCGGTGAGGGCATCGAGGCACTGAACGAGCAGTCGCAGGTGATCGGGACTATCGTCAAAACCATCAGTGGCATTGCCGAACAGACCAACCTGCTGGCGCTCAACGCGGCCATCGAAGCGGCCCGCGCTGGCGAGCAGGGCCGGGGCTTTGCGGTGGTGGCCGACGAAGTCCGACAACTGGCTTCGCGCACCAGTCAGGCGACCGAAGAGATCGTTGGCGTGGTGCGGCAGAACCAGGAAATGGCGCGTAACGCTGTGGCCCTGATGACCGATGGCAAGCTGCAGGCAGAACAAGGCCTGGCGCTGGCGGCGGAGGCGGGCACGGTGATCGTCGAGATTCAGGACGGCGCGCAGAAAGTGGTGGATGCGGTCGGGCAGTTTGCCAATCAACTCTCTAACTGATTCCCCGCCAATACCTGTAGGAGCTGCCGAGTGCAACGAGGCTGCGATCTTTTGATGTTGATTTCAAGGATCAACATCAAGATCAAAAGATCGCAGCGTGCCGCAGCTCCTACAGGTTTTCACCAGCAGCTGGCGCTACAATCTGTTCCTTTTTCCCGGAGCAGATCCCCATGAGCGCCTCCCACCGCCGCCCGGTTCCCCTGAACAAAGCCTACCGTCTGCTCAATCACGGGCCGACCGTGCTGGTCAGCGCCGCTCATGACGGCCAGCGCAACATTATGGCCGCCGCTTGGGCAATGCCACTGGATTTCGAACCGCCGAAAGTCGCCGTCGTCCTCGACAAGTCCACTTGGACCCGGCAGTTGCTCGAAGCGTCCGGCACTTTTGTGCTCAACGTGCCGTGTGTCAATCAGGCTGACATCGTGCAAACCGTCGGCAATACCTCGGGGCTGGAGATCCAGCAGAGTCAGGGGCTGGACAAGTTTCAGGCTTACGGCTTGCAAACCTTCATCGGTGAAACTGTCGAGGCGCCGTTGCTTGAAGGCTGCGTGGCCTGGCTCGAATGCCGCTTGCTGCCCGAACCGCGCAATCACGAGCAGTACGACCTGTTCCTCGCCGAAGTCATCGCCGCTCAGGCCGATGAACGGGTGTTCAGCGACGGCCGCTGGCACTTCGACGGGCACGACGGCTTGCGCACGCTGCACCACGTGGCCGGCGGGCATTTCCTGACGATTGGCGATGCGGTGGACGGTAAAACCCTGCCGGTTTGATTCGCGAGCCTTTTGCGGCAGATGAGCACAATTTATCCGGCATAAAAAAGGCTTACCTCGCAGTAAGCCTTTTGTTTTCCATGCGTAGCCTCAATCTCCCAACGCTTCCCCTTCACGCCGCGGATCCGCACCACCCGCCAACGACGCTTTACCCTGCGCATCCTTGACCCGCACGATGGCCTGGGTGCCGCTGGTCATGTCGATTTCATTGACTGTGTGGCCCTTGTCTTTCAACGCCTGAATCAACGCAGGGCTGAACTGGCCTTGTTCCAGTTCGGTCGGGCCATTGCGGCTGCCGAAGTTGGGCAGGCTGATCGCGCTTTGCGGGTCGAGGTTCCAGTCGAGCAGGCCGACAGTGGTCTTGGCCACGTATTCGATGATCTGCGAGCCGCCCGGCGAGCCGACGCTGGCGAGGAACTCGCCGCTGTCGCGATCAAAGATCAATGTTGGCGCCATCGACGAGCGCGGGCGTTTGCCGGGTTCGACGCGGTTGGCGACTTTCTGCCCGTTCTCTTCTGGGATGAACGAGAAGTCGGTCATCTGGTTGTTCAGCAAAAAGCCCTGCACCATCAGGTGCGAGCCGAACGCCGCTTCGATGGTGGTGGTCATCGATACCGCGCCACCGAGGTCATCCACCGCCACCACTTGCGAGGTGGAGATACGCAGCGGTGAGCGATCCGGCGCGTAGGCCACCTGTACGCCCGGCGGCGTGCCGGGTTTGGCGCTGCCCATGCTCCGTTCGCCGATCAGGCTGGCGCGGCTGGCCAGATAGCCCGGATCCACCAGACCCTTGACCGGTACCGGGACGAAGTCGGTGTCGGCCACGTATTGCGCGCGGTCGGAATAGGCCAGGCGCTCGGCTTCGGCGATCAGGTGCACGGCTTGTGGATCGGGTTCGATACCGGCCGGTTTGTTGGTTTTCACGGGTTTGAGCGGCGTCAGCGACAGGCGTGGATCGCGGCTTTCCAGCGCTTGCAGGGTGCCGAGAATCTGCGCCACGGCAATCCCGCCCGACGACGGCGGCGGCATGCCGCAGACCTGCCAGCGTTTGTAGTCGGTGCACAGCGGAGCGCGCTCTTTGGCCTTGTAGCCTTGCAAATCATTCAGCGACAAGCTGCCGGGGTTGGCGTGGCCCTGCACCTTGGCGACGATCTCTTCGGCGATCGAGCCTTTGTACAGCGCGTCCGGACCTTCGTGGGCGATGCGCGTGAGCACGGCGGCCAGTGCCGGATTCTGCAGGCGCGTGCCGACGGCTTTGACGCTGCCGTCGCGGTTGAGGAAGTAGGCGGCCATGTCCGGCGATTTACCGATCACCGGGTCGGACGCCAAGAGCGAATGCAGGCGCGGCGAAATCGCGAAGCCCTGCCCGGCGAGTTTGATCGCAGGCTCAAACAGCGTGGCCCACGGCAGCCGGCCATGTTGCTTGTGCGCCATTTCCAGTGCACGCAACACGCCCCGGCGTGCCCACCGAGCGCCCGCCGATCTGCGCCTGCGGGAACGGCATCGGTTTGCCGTCGGCCTGCAGGAACAGCTTCTCGGTGGCGCCGGCCGGGGCGGTTTCGCGACCGTCGTAGGTACGCACCTGTTTGCCGTCCCACAACACGATCATCGCGCCGCCACCGATCCCGGAGGATTGCGGCTCGACCAGGGTCAGCACTGCTTGCATGGCAATCGCCGCGTCGATGGCCGAACCGCCCTTGCGCAGCATCTCGCGCCCGGCCTCGGCGGCCAGCAGGTTGGCGGCTGCGGCCATGTGTTGACTGGCGTGGCGAGTCTGCAGATCGGTGCGGTAACCGGAAGCGGCTTCCGGTGCCAGCGGCAAGGTCGAGGAAGGCGGGGCGTTGCACGCGGTGAGGGTCAGGGCGCTGATGATCAGCGTCAGGGCAGGCAGGCGAAAGCGGCTCAGGGGCAGGGCTGGGAACACGTGGGGCTCTCCGTCCGTGGGGTAAAAGGTCTGACGGACTTTATCGACCGGCCGGTCGCGACGCAAACCGCCGGGCATTTTTGCCTTTCTTTTCGGGGCGGATGTTCGCTAGGGTCAATGCCAAATTGATCGAACTGAAACAAAGCCCTTGTGGGAGCGAGCTTGCTCGCGAATACGGTGTATCAGCCAGCCTGAATATTGAATGAAAGACCGCTTCGCGAGCAGGCTCGCTCCCACAAGTACAAAACCAACAAGAGGCCGACATGCACAGCGAGTTTCCCACCGAGTCCAGTTACCGTGATCAGCGTGAACAGTTTCTGACCGCCGCCCAAACTGCCGGAGCCACGCTCACCTCGTACGCCCATCCGCGTTGCGGCCCGTTCGGCGAACCCTTGAGCACCGACGTCGCTGTGCTCGGTGATCCACAGGCAAAGCGCCGGCTGGTGGCACTCAGCGGCACTCACGGAGTTGAGGGCTATTACGGTTCGGATTGCCAGATCGACTGGTTGCAAGCTTTCGTTCCCGGCTCGCTGCCCAAGGATGTCGCGGTTGTGATGATCCACTTGATCAACCCATGGGGCACCGCGTGGCTGCGCCGGGTCAACGAAGACAACATCGACCTCAACCGCAATCATCTGGATTTCACCGCCCCGTTGCCGGATAACCGCGCCTACGCCACGCTGCACGAGATATACGCCTGCACCGATTTGCACGGACCGCAGCGCGCGCAGGCCGATGCCTTGCTCGACGCACAGATTGCCGAACACGGCTGGCCGGCGGTGATGTCGATTGTCGAGGGCGGTCAGCACAGTCATCCCGATGGCCTGTTCTATGGCGGCCGCGCACCGAGCTGGTCGAATCGCACCTTGCATCAGATTATCGACGCGCATTTGACCGGTGCTGAAACCGTGATGTGCTTCGACCTGCACACCGGTGCTGGCGAGTACGGCCATCCGATGTTGCTGACCATTACCCAAGCGCCTTACCCGGCGCTGGTGCAAGCGCAATCGATCTACGGCCCGTGGCTTTACACCTTGCACACCGGCGCGCAAACGTTGAGCGAAACCGGTGTCGCGGCGACGGCGACCGGCTACACCTCGCAGGCGTTGCTCAACGCATTACCGGGTGTGCAACTGATGCCGTTCGTGATTGAGTGCGGAACGTATCCGGGGCCGGAGGTGCATCGTTATTTGCGCGATGACCAATGGCTGCACCTGCATGGTGATCCGCTGGATGCGACGGGGCGGGCGATCAAGTTGAATCTGCTGGAGCAGTTTTATCCGGCCGATCCGGACTGGCGTGCGATGGTCGGGTTGCGCACTCGGCAGATCTGGGCGAAAGGACTGACAGCACTGGCAAGCTGAAAACCAGATGAGGGGAGAAATCCCCTCATCACAACATCGGACTTTTCTTGAGGCATAAAAAAACGGCCTACCTTTCGGTAAGCCGTTTTTAGTACTTGGTGGCTACACAGGGACTTGAACCCCGGACCCCAGCATTATGAATGCTATGCTCTAACCAACTGAGCTATGTAGCCAAGTGGCGCGCATTATTCCCCTGAAACGGAAAAGCGTCAAGCGTAAATTTAAAAATTTTTTCTACGCTTTCAACCGTTTATCAAAATCACAGGCCAAGTAGCGGCGAAGGACAACGTTCGAACCAGCGGCTGGCCTGTTCATAGGCGTGCGCCAGTTGCAGAACCGCGAAGTCGGCCTGGTGCCGGCCGATGATCTGCAGCCCCATCGGCAGCCCCTGCGCATTGAAGCCGGCCTGAACGCTCGCCACCGGGCAACCCGACAGCGTGCCGGGGATCACCACCTCCATCCAGCGGTGATACGTGTCCATGCTCACGCCCTCGATAGACGTCGGCCAAGGCTGGGTTTTATCGAACGGGAAGAGCTGTGCACTGGGCAGCAGCAGGTAATCGAAGCGTTCGAACAACCGGGAAATCGCCCGATACCAATCGCTGCGCACCACCGACGCGGCGAACACTTCGCTCGCCGAAAGCTTCAGACCGTTTTCCACTTCCCAACAGGCTTCCGGTTTCAACTGCGCGCGTTTCTGCGGATCGGCGTAGGCCGCGCCCAACGAACCCGCGACCATCCAGTGCCGCAAAGTGCGCCAACTGCTCCACAGTCGCTCAGGCGCGAACCCCGGCTGAACGGATTCAACGTGACAGCCAAGGCTTTCAAAGTCGGCAAAGGTCCTCTCGCACAGCGACAGAACGCCGTTTTCCATCGGCAGATAACCGTTGAAGTCTCCCAGCCAACCCAATCGCGTGCCTTTGAAGTCACGCGCCAGCGGCGCGGCGAATGCCGCTCCCGATTCGCTGATCGACAGCGGCGCCCGCGCATCGCCCCCAGCCTGCACCGACAGCAGCAACGCCGCATCGCGCACGCTGCGGGCCATCGGTCCTTCATAGCCAAGTTGATCGAAAAACAGATCGGCACTGTCATCAAACGGCACGCGGCCCTGAGACGGGCGGAAACCAAAGATATTGTTGAACGCCGCCGGGTTGCGCAGCGACCCCATCATGTCGCTGCCATCGGCCACCGGCACCAGATGCATCGCCAGCGCCGCTGCTGCGCCGCCGCTGCTGCCACCGGCGGTTTTGCTCGGGTCATAAGCGCAGCCGGTAGCACCGAACAGCGTGTTATAGCTCTGCGAACCGAGGCCGAATTCCGGGGTGTTGGTCTTGCCGATGATGATCGCGCCGGCAGCCTTGATCCGCTCGACCATAATGCCGTCGCGCTCGGGGATAAAGTCCTTGAACAACGGTGAGCCGAGCGTGGTGCGGATGCCTTGGGTCAGCGACAGATCCTTGATCGCGTGGGGCAGGCCGTGCATCCAGCCACGGTATTCGCCACGGGCCAGTTCGGCGTCGCGCGCATCGGCCTGGGCCAGCAGAACATCCGGTGCCTGCAGGCTGATCAGCGCGTTGACCTGCGGGTTGAAGCGTTCGATGTGGGCAAGATAAGTCTGCATCACTTCGCGGCAGGACACTTGGCGCAGGCGGATGCGGTCGGCGAGGGCGTGGGCCTGTAAAAGGACCAGTTCGCTGATGTTATTGGAATTCATGACAACGGCGCCTTTCAGACGGCTGAAGAAACGCCCCGGCGTCATGCCGAGGCGGCAGGAATCAACGCATCAGGTTGGTCCAGAGACGGTCAGCGAGGCGGATCGCGCCTTCGCCGCAGGTCTTGCTGAACACCACGTGGGTGCCCTCGGGAATGTGCAATTCCGGCGCATCCTTGAGCGTCGCATCGAGGAACGGTTCGACGCCTTTGATCGGGCTCTGGTGTTTGAGGAAGTTCTGGGTCATCGCCGCGTTTTCCGGCTGGCTGAGGAAGGCGATGAACGCCTTGGCATTCGCCGGGTTCTTGCTGCCGGTGGGGATGACCATGTTGTCGACCCAGGCCAGTACGCCTTCTTTCGGGTATAGGTATTTCAGGCTCGGTTTCATCTCGCGGGCGCGCATCGATGAGCCGCCCCAGAACATCGACATGTCGATTTCACCCGAGGCGAGGTTTTCGCGGATCGAGCCGGCCTTGGAGCTGTAAGTCTTTACGAACGGCTTCTGCGCCTTGAGCAGCGTCAGCACCTGTTGCATCTGTTTCGGGTCTTCACTGCACAGCGGAACATTCAGATAGAGGCTGGCCATGTCGACCATCTCGCTGGTCGAGTCGAACATGTTGATCCGTCCCTGCAACTCGGCTGGCGGCTCGTATAACACCTTGTAGCTGTCAGTCGGGCCTTTATAGCGCGCGGTGTCGAGGACCACGCTGGTGGTGCCCCAGATGAATGGCACCGAGTACGCGCCCTCCGGGTCCCAACTCGGGTTTTTCAGGTTATCCACAACGCTGGCGTAGTACGGCTCCTTGACCGGGTCGAAGCGCTCCAACAGGTTTTCCTTGATCAGGATCGGGATGAACTGGTGCGAAGGAATCGCCACGTCGTAACCGGCGCCGCCCTGTTTCAGTTTGGCCAGCAGGGTCTCGTTGGAGTCGTAGGAATCGACGGTGACTTCGATACCGGTCTGCTTCTGGAACTTGGCGAGAATCTCCGGCGAGAAGTAGCCGCTCCAGCTCACCACGTTGAGTTTTTCCGCAGCCTGAACGCTGCCGGCCATCGCCAGCGGCACAGTCAGGAACAACGCAGTGCCGACGCTTTTTATCCACTTGCTCATGTTATTTCCCCACAGTTCTTGGAAGGTTCAGGCGTTCTTTTTGCCCAGCAGGTAAGAGAGGCTCACAAACAGCACCGAGACGCCGAGGATCAGGGTCGACACGGCGTTGACGTCGGGTGTCACGCCCATGCGCAACAGGCCGAAGATGAAGATCGGCAGCGTTGTCGTACCGGCCTGGGCGACCATCATCGAGATCACGAAGTTATCCAGCGAGACGATGAAGGCCAGCATCAGCCCGGAGAAAATTCCCGGCATCAGCAGCGGCAAGGTCACCTTGCGAAAGGTCCGCCACGGGCCGGCATACAGGTCGGCCGAGGCTTGCTCCAGCGACAGGTCCATGTCGTTGAGACGCGCACGGATCGGCAGGTAGGCGAACGGAATGCAGAACACCGTATGCGCGATGATCAGGTTGCCGTAACCCAGCGACAGGCCGATGGTGGAGAACAGCGCCAGGGTCGCCACACCGACGACAATTTCCGGCAGCACCAGCGGCAACATGATCGCGCCCATCGACAGTTGCAGCCCTTTGAACTTGGCGCCGCGTGAGGTGCCGAGGGCGGCGAGGGTGGCAATTGCCGTGGCGATCATGCTCGCGCAGACCGCGATCAACAGGCTGTTGCCGGCGGCCTGACGCAAGGCCTGATTGGCGAACGCGGCGCGATACCAGTCGAGGCTGAAGCCGGTCCACACCGTTGCCGACTGGTTGGCGTTGAACGAGAACACCACCAGCACCACGATCGGCGCGTACAGGTACAGATAGAACAGGAAACTGAAGCCGCCGAAACCGGGGAAGTCCTGCACGCCCAGCCCTTTGCGTTTGAATGGCGCGAGCATCACGCACCTCCTTTAGCGATGCGCTGGCGCTCGGCGCGCAGGGCATACACGGTCAAGACCAGCATCACGGCGGCCATCAGCACCAGCGACAGCGCGGCGCCGAAAGGCCAGTTACGTGCATCGCTGAACTGCCGGAAAATCAGGTTGCCGAGCATCATCCGCGTGCCGCCACCGAGCAGTTCCGGGGCGATCATCGCACCCAGGCACGGCACGAACGTGAGGATGGCGCCAGCGAGAATTCCCGGTTTGGCGATCGGCAACACCACTTTGCGCAAGGTGCGCACGCGGCCGGCGTACAGATCCTGAGCGGCTTCGAGCAAGCGGATATCCATCTTTTCCAGCGTGGCGTAGATCGGCAGCACCACGAACGGCGCGTAGGTATAAACCAGCCCCAGTAGCACCGCGCCGTCGGTGTACAACAGCTGCAACGGTTCATGGATGACGCCCATGCCCAGCAGACTGTTGTTGATCACCCCGGTGTTGCGCAGCAGCAGAATCCACGCGTAGGTGCGGATCAGCAGGTTGGCCCAGAACGGCACGGTGATCAGGAAGATCAGCAAGCCACGCCGATGCGCCGGTTGCATCGCCAGCCACACCGCGACCGGGAAGCCGATCAACAGCGTGATGAGTGTGGTCAGCCCGGCAATGCCGACCGAACGCAGGGCGATGATCAGGTAGGAATCGGCGAAGGCCAGGCTGTCGTCCATTTGCCGTTCGAACAGCAACGAGGTGTAGGCATCGGTGCTGAAGACTTTGTTGACCCCGCCGTAGGGGTTGGCTTCCATCAGCGAGTAGCCGATGACGATCAGGATCGGCACCAGCAGAAACAGGCCGATGGCGACCAGCGCCGGGCTGACTCCGAGGAAGCTCTGGAAGGCCTTGCGGCGTTCCAGCGTGTTGGTAATCGGTAAGGTGTGCATGGCAACTCCTCAGGCTCAATCGTGCAGGACGCTGGCGCTTCCCCGGTCGAACAGCAGACCGGCCTGAGAACCGACGGCAAAGCGCAGGCTCTGGTCGACGCAGTTGGGCGTGCGCACGGTGAGGCGCGAGCCGTCGCCGAGGCTGACCTGATATTGCAGATCGGTGCCGAGGTAGATCTGCGCTTCGATCCGGCACGGCAGCGCGGCCTCGGTTGCGGCAGGCACCAGATGCAGGCGCTCGGGGCGTACCGACAAGGTCACGCTGGCGCCGATCGCCACGTCGCTGCACGCTTGCGCCGGCAGCGGGTGCCCGGCCGACCCGGCGAACCAGGCCATGCCGTCCTCGATCTTCGTCACCGTGCCCTGGATGAAATTGGTTTCGCCGATGAAGTCGGCGACGAAGCGATTGCGCGGGCGTTCGTAGATATCTTCCGGACGGCCGACCTGCTGCACTTCGCCCTCGGACAACACGGCGATGCGGTCGGACATGGTCAGCGCTTCTTCCTGGTCGTGGGTGACGAAGATGAAGGTGATGCCGGTCTTGGCCTGAATGGTTTTCAGCTCTTCGCGCATGGCCTGGCGCAGCTTCAGATCGAGCGCGGAAAGGGGTTCGTCGAGCAGCAATACTTTCGGGTGGGGTGCCAGGGCGCGGGCGAGGGCGACGCGCTGTTGCTGGCCACCGGACAACTGCGCCGGCTTGCGATTGGCGAAGCGTTCCATTTGCACCAGCGCGAGCATCTCCCGCACGCGCTCGGTGATTTGCGCTTTGTTCAGCACCTTGCCCATCGGCTGCGATTCGAGGCCGAAGGCCAGGTTCTCGGCGATGGTCATGTGCGGGAACAGTGCGTAATGCTGGAACACCGTGTTGACCGGGCGCTGGAAGGGCGGGCGATCAGCGATGTTTTCGCCGTACAGCAGAATCTCGCCTTCGGTGGGAAACTCGAAGCCGGCGATCATCCGCAGCAGGGTGGTCTTGCCGCAACCGGAAGGGCCGAGCAGGGTGAAGAATTCGTTGTCGCGGATGTCCAGGTCGATGTTTTTCAACGCCACCGGACCGGTGTCCGGATCACCGTAAACCTTGCGCACCGAGCGGATCGACACCGCCAGCGTTTGCAGCGAATGCAGGGCATTCATGCGTTACCTCCGATTCCCCCATCGCCTGCGATTGCGCTGCGAATCAGCGAAGTCGTCGGGCCATGGATATTATTTTTCTGGGCAGGATCGAGATTGCGTACGGGGTGAAACCAGCTGTTTTATTGTTCTGCTGTGGCTCGATTATCAGCCAGTGCTTGCGTGAGGCGACACTTCAATTTAAACATGGCAGCTGTTAGTTAATTTAACAGCCAAAGGCGCCAGGAATCATGCCCGACCACCGTTTGCCGCCGCTCAACGCGGTGCGTGCGTTTGATGCCGCCGCACGCTTGGGCAGCTACGTCGAAGCCTCGAAAGCCCTGCACGTGACCCAACCGGCGATTGGTCGGCATGTGAAGTTGCTGGAGGACTGGCTGGGCATTCAGCTGTTCGAGCGCACCTCGCGCGGGGTCAACCTGACGCCGGCGGGTGAGAAGTACCACCGCAAGATCAGCGCGGCGTTGCAGTTGATCATCGAAGCCGGCAAAGAGGCGCGGCCGAAAGATGCCGAGCGCTGGTTGCGGATCATGGTGGTGCCGGGGTTTGCCAAGCGCTGGTTGATGCCAAGGATCGAAACCCTGCGGCATCTGCGACCGGGATTGAAACTGGCGATCGAGCCAAACTCCACCTTCACCGAAGTCGACGGCAAAAGTGCCGATCTGGGCATCGTCTATGGCCTCGACGGGCAGTACGCCGACTCCCGTGCAGCATTGATCTGCCCGCGCGTGTTTCCGATCTGCACCCCGCAATACCTCGCCAGCATCGAGCCTATGATCGGCCCGGCAGATCTGGTTCGCCATGAACTGATCCACGTCGATGACGGCGAGTGGTGGAACCTGTGGTTCGCCGCCAACGAGCTGGATATTCACCTCAATTCCGACATGCTTTACGTCAACAACGATCACGCGCTGTCGGTGGCCGAGAGCGGGCAGGGCATTGCCTTGGCCAATGAAGTGCTGGTTCGCGAGGAGCTCAAGTCCGGCAAACTGGTGCGCGCGGTGGACGCGCAGGTGAAGCTGGAAAGCTATCGGGTCCTCACGCCGTCCGCCGAGTTCTCGGCGGATGTGGCGTGGTTTATCCAGTGGCTGAAGACCGAGCTGGAAGCGGACTTCCCCGAAGCCGTGATCAGCTGAGCCGGAAGCGTGCGGTGTTGTCGCTCAGAGCCTTGCTGCCCTGACTCAGGGTATCCGCCGCGAGATTCACCGCGCGGGCGCCCTCAAGCAGACGCACCGCGGCTTGATCGACCTGCTGGATATTGCCGCTGACTTCATCGGCGGTGCTTGCCTGTTCCTCCACGGCGGTGGCGATCTGCGCCAGGGTGTCAGTGACACTCTGCACTGCGCTGGCGATTTCGCCGAGACGTTCACCAAGACCGGTCACGGCTTCGGCATCCGATTGCGCCTGGCCGCAGGCGGCTTCCATCAGGCTCACCGCCTCGTTGACCGTGGCGCGCAGGCTGTCGACGGTGCCGGCGATCTGCGCGGTCGATGACTGGGTGCGCTGCGACAGGCTGCGCACTTCATCGGCGACCACGGCAAAGCCGCGTCCCTGTTCGCCAGCGCGTGCGGCCTCAATGGCGGCGTTGAGCGCGAGCAAGTTGGTCTGCTCGGCGACGCCACGGATGGTGTCGACCACCAGTTGAATCTGCTGCCCCTGCTCGCTGACGCGACCGAGTGCCGCTGCGGTGTCGTTCAGGCGTTGGTTGAGTTGCTGAATGCTCGCCGTGGTGCGCTGGCTGTCGCGGCTGCTGTCGGCAGCGATGCGCCGGGTCTGTTGGGCGCTGCCGGAGGCCTGTTCGCAACTCTGCGCCACACCCTGCGAAGTGGCGGCCAGTTGCGTCGCAGCGGCGGCGATCTGGCTGATCTGCAATTGCTGCGCTTCGACTTCGCTCAGCGCGCCGCTGGAATGATCGTTGAGGCTGCGCACCGCGTGACTCAGTTGCGAGGTTTCGTGATCGACCCCGAGCATGCTGGCGCGCAGTTGCACCACGGCGACGTTGAGCGCGGTGCTGATCGCCGCCAGCTCGTCGCGGCCCACCACCGGCACTTGCAGGCTCAGGTTGCCGTCACGCAGGGCTTCGGCAAGCAGGGTAATGCCGCTGGCGCTGCGGCGGATCGAGGCTTGCAGGCAGACGAACAGGTACAACGCCGCCAGCAACAGGCAACCGAACACCGCGGCGACCACGATGAATTGGCGAATCGCCGAGCCGTGGTAAGCGTCCAGGCGCTGATCCAGCGACAGCAGTGATTGCTGGCGCAATGAGGCGAGATCGCCCAACAGTGCATCGAGGCTGCGTTCGAAGTCTTCCGGTTTGAGTGTAATGCTGCCGCCAAACACGCCGTCATCCAGCACCTTCAGCCCGGCATCAAGGCGCTTGAGGCTGTCGTGATACTGACCGGCCCAGGTGTGCAAATCGCTCGGCAGACGCGCTTCGAGCAGACCTGCGGTTTTGACAAGCTGTTCGCGGGCATCGCCGATGCGGCCACGCAGATCGCGCAGTTGCAAGCGACTCTGCAAAGTGAATTGTCCCGAGACCACCGAAGCCTGGCCGACGGCGGCGAGGCGGCCTACGCGCTCGATCAGATCCGGTGCGTGCTGCGTGGAGATCTGCGTCAGCAGATAGGTTTCCAGCCATGGCGCCAGCGTCAGGCGGTTGTCCATGACGATTTGCTCGCGCAACGCTTGCAGGGCGCTGAGGGCGTTGGTGAAGCGGTCGTAACCGTCCGGCCACCAGCCGACGCTGCTCAGGCTTTTCGAATCCAGACCGCCGAGCGCAGTTTGCAGGGCTTGATAGCGGGCGAAAGTTTCACCTTCGGCGCCTTCCTTGTTCAGAGCATTGCCCAGATCGCTGGTGGCTTGCTGGAGGGCCGGTTGCACTGCATCGAATGCCGCCATGGCGGCGAGGGTGGCCGGGGTCGGCTGGCGATTGGTTTCGGTGGCGCGCCAACGGGCGGCGCGGTCACGCTGGGCGGCGAGCAGGTTGTCCAGGGCATCGAGGCTGAGCAACTGGCGCACGCCGGCACGCTCACCGGCAATCAGATTGAGTTTGTTGCGATAGTCCTGACCAATCATCAACAGGCTGCCGGCCAACGGCAGAATGAACAGCAGAAACAACAGCTGGAATTTACGCGCGAAGCCAAACCGCCCCAGCAATTTGATCCCCGGTGAAAGGAAAGCCTGCATGCCCCATGACTCCTCTGGACACCACGCACCAATGGCGTGCATCGCGGTCGTGCGACCTCGATGTTGTGCCCTGCTAAAAGGCCTCGAAAGTTCACTCTCGCCCGCTCGGTAGGCCGGCTCTGTAGCGAAACTTCCCATTCTCGACGACCTTTGTAAGGCCGCCGCGTTCGAGGGGAGAAGCAAGGCAAGATTCAGACCATGGCGTTGAGCTATCACCCTTTCCACCTGTAGGAGCTGCCGAAGGCTGCGATCTTTTGATCTTTGCCCCTTTTAAAAAAACAGAAATCAAAAAGATCGCACCCTGCGGCAGCTCCCTACAGGGGGGCGGGGATTACAGATTTTTCTT
>NZ_JABULD010000215.1:0-18849 GCF_014060985.1 Pseudomonas sp. MD195_PC81_125 | reverse complement strand
CATATGGATTGCAGAGTGCAGTGTCAGCCATCGAGCCCGATCTTCTGGATCTGGCACCCTCGGCGATAACCACGACGAGTCGGGTTATAGATACCGAAATCAGGGTTTGGTTCGACCTGACAAATGCTGATTGCACGCTTAACGCAGTGACTTCGCGTAAGACCGGGCAAAACTAGCACAGAGACGGGGAAATATCCGCCTCTAGCTACCCATTTGGTCAGGTTTATTGCTCTAAATCGGTAAAAAACTGCATAAGCACAGGCGCTTGCCCCGGATTTAGCCTTCAACCCCGTGATTACGCGACCACGGGCCACAATTTTCAAGTCATCCCCCATTCATGTAGGAGCTGCCGAAGGTGCGATCTTTTGACTATGATTTTTTCAAAAACAAGATCAAAAGATCGCAGCCTGCGGCAGCTCCTACAGGGCAAATCACTCTTCTGCGGAACCCTCGGCCCGCCAGTAGCCCACGGCTTTGACGAACTGTTCATTGAGCCCATGCTCATCCAGCAGCACCCGGCGGATCTGCCGCGAGACTTTGGTCTCGGTCGCCACCCACGCATACAGATTGCCCTTGGGCACCTGCAGCTGTCTGACGGTGGTCAGCAGGTTGTCCTTGCCACCTTCGCGCAGCACCCAGATCACGTTGACCTGCGCCGCGCTCTCCAGCACCTGTTGCTCGGCACCGTTCTCCACTTCGATCACCACCAGTGCCTTGCGATTGGCCGCCAGACTTTCGAGGCGTCGGGCGATGGCGGGCAGGGCGGTTTCGTCGCCGATCAGCAGGTAGCTGTCGAAGATGTCCGGCACGATCATCGAGCCGCGCGGGCCGCCAATGTGCAGGAATTGCCCTGGCCTGGCCTGTTCGGCCCAAGTCGAGGCAGGGCCGTCGCCGTGCAGGACGAAGTCGATGTCCAGCTCGAGCTTTTCCAGGTCATAGCGACGCGGGGTGTAGTCGCGCATCTCGGGCATCGGGCCATTGTCCTTGCCCGCGCCGAGCACCATGGTCTCCAGCGCTGCTGCCTGTTCGGCGTTCTGCGGGAACAGCAGTTTGACGTGATCGTCGGTGCCCAGGCTGATGAACCCGGCCAGCTCCGGGCCGCCGAGGGTGATGCGGCGCATGCGCGGGGTCAGGTCGACCACGCGCAGCACTTCGAGCTTGCGGCGTTTGATGTCGTGCATCACGCGGTGAATGGTTTGGGTATCGACTGCAGTCATTCGGCTTTCTCCGGGGCAGATTGAACGGCGGGGCCGTCGACGATGGCTTTGGCGGTGTCGTTGAGCAGGTCACGCACACGCAGGATTTCTTCGGCGCTCCAGCGGCCGTGGTGCATTTGCAGGGCATGGCGCAGGTTGTGCACGGCCTCGTGAATCTCCGGCGGCCGGTCGTGGCCGCGCAACGAACGTTTGCTGACGTCAATGCGCATGCGCACACCGTCCAGTGCGACGGCTTGCTCACTTAAAGACAGACGACCGGCTTCAGTGACGCTGTAGCGCTTTTTGCCGGCTTCGGCGTCGCCACTGATCAGGTCGCTTTCTTCGAGGAAAGTCAGGGTCGGGTAGATCACCCCGGGGCTTGGGCTGTACGCGCCGTCGAACATGCCTTCGATCTGGCGGATCAGGTCGTAGCCGTGGCACGGCTGCTCGGCGATCAGCGCCAGCAGCAACAATTTCAGGTCGCCCGGGGCGAACACCCGTGGGCCGCGTCCGCCGCGTTCACGGCCGGGGCGTTTTTCGAAGCCGTCACGGCCGTCGCCGTGTTCGCGGTGGTGATGGGGGGCATGATGGTCTCTCATTTTCCTTCTCTCTCGTCGTGTTTAGATACAACTTAAGATATATCTTACCCGTCATGCAAGGGGGCCTGACCAACGGTGCTCACCTGATCGATCGAATCTGCGGCCCGAAAAAACCGGAAAATGATCAAGAAAACGCAGTATTAAATCCCCCGGCAAAGGCGCAGATTAGTGCTGAGTCTCTAATGTTCTGTTTCGCCCTTTATTTCCGGAAAAGTGTCGTACATGTCTGACGGAAGTTGCTGCAAAGTTGTGGCGCGTACAGTCACTCGGATGGCGCGCTGTAGCCGGTATCTTACAGTCGGACAAGAACTTTCCTGAGTTTTGTAGTTTTTTCTTTCTCATCTGATGGCGTCCAGGCTACAAGGTCGCAGGACGTTGCCTGCTTACTTTGAAGATAAATTGGTTGAACATGCTTCGGCGTTGAAAGTTAGGGGTGAACAGGGACTGCTCGTGACTGTTCTGTTTGCCTTGACTGGTTGACGACTCAACTAATTTATATAAGACAGGTACTCAATGATGTTCAAGAAACTCGCCTTTGCCGCCCCTCTGACTGTATTGGCCATGAGCGCCTCGATGGCGTTTGCCGCGACCGAAGCCAAGCACTCGATCAGCATCGTGGCGCACGTACCGGCCGATGACTTCTATGCGGTGCCGGTGGATGCCGATCTGGTCAACAAGGATCAGGACATGAGCTACAACCCGGCGACCGCTTCGATGCGCGAAGTCAATGGCCACTTCGATGTGCTGCATACCGCAGGCAAGGTCCATGCGCGTCTGGAAGGCGTGCCGAAGCTGATCGCCGGCAACCAGACCATCGATCTGAAGGTTGAACTCAACGGCAAGACGCTGACCACCACTTCGCAGGAAGTGGTGGGTGATACCGAGTCCAATACGCGTTATCGCGCACCGTTCAAGATCAGCGCCACCGGTGCCAAACCGGCCGCTGGCGATTACACCGGTGTGGTCATGCTGGTCGTCGAACCTTCGGTGTAAGTAAGAACGGCAATACCTGACGTTACTTGTTCAAGTGGCGTAACCGGTCGGCGATTTGCAACTTGCAAGTTGCCCGGCCGGGCTTTTACTTCCGGTAATCAGAGTATTAATTCATGTATCCGATGACGCCCATCGCGACTGCGCTTGCGTTGTTTTTTTAGCAGCAGCGTACTGGCGGCGCCGCCTCCAGTCGATAATACCCCGCGAAGTTTGCTGGCTCAGGCGAAAGGTCTGCCGGCGGACTTCGAAGAGCATTTCTTTGATGTGCCTTTGGCGGTTCGTGTCGAACTTGATCAACAACCGCTGGGCGAGGCAATGATTGTGTTGTCACGCGATGATCGCATTACCTTGCTTGAGTTCACTGACACCAGCGACAGCCGTTACAGCGCAATCGAACAGCAAACGTGGGCCAGCATTCTCAAACCCGGTGTGGCCCTCGGCAAATGCAGCGGACAGTGTCCCGAGCAATTGCTGGAGTTGCATTACAACCTGCAAAACTCGCTGCTGTCGATCGCCACTGCCAACGCCGAGCGCGATCTGCAGGTCCAGCGTTTTCATGATCAGCCGGAAGGTGGCAGCCACGGCTTGATGTTGCGCAATCAGCTGAACCTCAACGGCGGCCAGGATCAGGATCTGGGCGGACGTTTCGGTCTGGAAGCCAGTGCCAGTCTCGGCAACTGGAGCCAGTCCCTCAATATGCAGCTGGCGCGCCTTGGCGGGCCGGACACCAAGACCTATCACGCGGTGCACGAGCTCTACACCCAGCGCGAACTGCAGGGCAGTTTTTTTCCGTCTGGGCTATTTCACCCCCAATTCCGAAGGCCTGACCCGCCAGCCCCGTTCGTTCGGCACCAGCCCGGACACGGCGGTCGGCGTGATGTATGGCAGCTCCGACAGTCTGGCGGTCGATAGCCCGCGGCCCAGCGTCTACCCGATTTTCGTCACCGCCAATCGCCAGGCATCGGTGGAAATCTATCGCGATGGACTATTGATCAACACCCAGTCAGTCACTGCCGGTCTGCAGACCCTAGATACCCGACCGCTGCCCGGTGGCATTTATGAGGTGGAAGTGCGCCTGATCGAAGACGGCCAGACCACCTCGACGACTCAGGAGCTGGTCTACAAACCGGTCAACTGGCAAAACCTCGACGAGCGCTGGCGCTACAACGTGTTCGCCGGACAGGAAAGCAAACTGCTGAGCAATTGGGAGCAACAGCAAAGCGGCGATCTCACCGCCGGTGCCGCGCTCAACTATTTGTTGCACCCGCGTGTGATCCTCGGCCTGTCGGCGCGCCAGGTACGCGACACGTTGCAGTACGGCAGCTCGATCGACTGGAGCCTGGCGGACAGCATCAGCCTCTACGCCAACCTTTACCAGACCGAAGATCACGGCACCGGCGCCGATGTGCAGGGTTTGTACAACTACGGCGCCGGCAGCCTGGTGGTCAGCCACAACCGCAGCTGGCTCGACACCCGCAACAGCTACGACACGCTGCCCGATGGCACCCGCGTACGCCAGCGCAACGTGTTCATCGGCGAAACCAGCAATTCGTCGCTGGCGCTCAACCACCGCATCAGTCGCAAGAACTCTCTGAGTGCGCGGGTCTCGCACAGCGAAGGCAACGTCGAAGGCGTGGGCATGGACCTGAGCTGGACACAACGCACCGAGCTGTTTGGCAGTGACGCCAACTGGCGCCTGTCGCTGTTCGATCGGCCGGGCAGTTACAGCAGTGGCGATGCACGCAATCGCGGGATCGACCTGAGTATCAACATGGCGCTGGGCGGGCCTGGCCAGCAACTGTCCGCCAGTATCGGCAGTCGTACCGCCCGTGATGGCAGCCGCGACAACAATGGCTCGTTCGGCTATCGCAAAGACCTGCAGGACCATGTCCTGCAAAGCGTGTCGGTCACTGCGCTGACCGACACATACGGGGTCGGCCTGGCGAGTCTGGCCAGCTTTCGTACCGATCAGGTCAATGGCGACGGCTTTCTTCAGCGCTCGTCCTATAACGGCAACTTCACTGGCGGCCTCAACCTCGACAGCACGGTGGTCATGGGAGGCCAGCAACTGGTCATGACCAGCCAGCATCCGGGACGTGGCGCCGGGATGATCGTCGATGTCGAGTCAGACATCGACGACATTGCCTTGCGTGCCGACGATCTCGGCGCAGGCAGCGCGGCGTTGCGGGCGGGGCGCAATTTCATCCCGCTGACCGCCTACAGGAACAGCTCGGTGAGCTTCGACTTCCAGGGCAACCACGCCCCCGCCGCGAACATCGAACCGGCGCGCACCCGCTACCACCTGAACAAGGGAGGCGTGGAGTACCGCAAGGTGCGCGTGATGAAAACCGTGACCGTGCTCGGACGTCTGCTCGATCCGCAAGGGCGGCCGCTCAAGGGCCACCACGTGATCAACCACGCCAGCCGTGGGGTGAGCGAGGTCGACGGGTTCTTCTCGATGGAGATGCATGTCGGCTCACCGACCCTGGAAGTGCGCTACGCCGATCAGTTGTTGTGCCAGTTCCGGCTCGATACCGACAAACACCGCAGTGAAAGCAACGTGCTGATGATCGGCGATCTGCGCTGCTCACCCGACACATTGGCCGACGTCTCGTTCACACGACAGGAGGCCAGTTGAATGGTCAGCTTCAAAAAATGCGCGTCGCGCTGGCTGCGCCGTGGGCAGTGGCTATGTCTGTTGGGGTTGTTGGCGGCATCGCCCGTTGAGGCGGCGTCGCTGCAAATCCGAGCGTTGTTCAAACCCGATCCCGCCAACCCGCAGAAAAACGAGTTCATCAATCAGACACC
Source organism: Pseudomonas sp. MD195_PC81_125 (assembly GCF_014060985.1). Taxonomy (NCBI): domain Bacteria; kingdom Pseudomonadati; phylum Pseudomonadota; class Gammaproteobacteria; order Pseudomonadales; family Pseudomonadaceae; genus Pseudomonas; species Pseudomonas sp. MD195_PC81_125. Next base: position 13,253 of record NZ_JABULD010000215.1, on the reverse strand, counting down.
TTCCACCGGGTACTGCGAGTATTACCCGCAAATCTGCCGCGACAGCAATACCTTCAGCCTGCGGCTGATGACTCAGGTGCAGTCCAGTCAGCCCATTCAGGCCAATGCCAGCCAGCGCAACAGTGCGATGTTCAAAGTGCCGGGGGCATGGCGCACCTTGACCGTCAGCCATACCGAAACCGGTGAAACCCGCAATCTGGAAGTGCGTATCTCAGGTGTGGGGTCCAACTATGTGCTGAGTCATTCAGCGGCCAGTCTGACGGGCTCCTCGACCGCAAGTGAGGGTCACAACCGCCTGTGGCACGGCTACGGCTGGGTCAATCCGGCGCCTCCCTGTGGCACCACCGGAGTGGGCTTTCTCGGGGCGTCAACCTACGCTTTTTTCTGGAAGGTTCCCGACGAACGTTCCTGCACCAAAATTGCTCAGTTCAACATCCCCGGAATGACTTACGGCTACCTCGATTTTGCCTACGAATTACGGACACCCGACCCGCTGAAAATGTCGTCCGGCAATTACACCGGTACGTTGAGATACAGCATGGGACCAAGAGGCGATTTCGATTTCGGTGACGTGATGATTCCTGACGACACCGAGCTGACGCTGGATTTCAACCTGGAAGTTCAGCACACCTTGAAAGTCGACATTCCGCCGGGCGGCGAAAAAATTCGCCTGGTGCCTGCCGGTGGCTGGCAAAGCTGGTTGCAGGCCGGACGCAAACCGGTGCGACTGTTTCGCGATCAGCCTTTTCATATTTCGGCCTCATCGCGTTTCAAGATGCACCTGGAATGCGATTCCCGCGGGCTGCTCGAATGTGTGATTCAAAACCCGGCTTCGGCAGACAACTACATCGAAGTACGGGTCAGCGTCACGTTGCCCAATGGGTTGACTGACCTTTCCGGCCAACCGGTCAACCGCCGTCGTCTGCGTGTCGGCCAAGCCAGCGCGCAACAGTTCCAGCCCGGTTTTTATGTGGATAGAGGAGCCGGCGTCCTGCACTTTGAAATCCCGGAATATGTTCTGCCGATCATATTGATACCCGGGGTGGGTGGCACCTACGTCGGCAATATCACGGTGATCTGGGATTCGGACATTTGATGGGCCGTAGATCGATGAGGCGTGCCAGCGCCATGTTCAACTTCACGAGGTTCAAAGGTATGAAAGGTCTATGGGTTTTACTGGGGTTGAGCCTGTGTTGCGCAGGTGTTCAGGCCGGGCCGCAAATCAATGTCGGAACGGTCTACGACTACCTCGACAGCGACAAGAGCACCTATCTCAAGCGGGTATTCAACAGCGGCGACGGCACCGCATTCGTCAAGGTCAACATTCTGGAGATCATTTACGACGCTGATGGCAGTCACCGCGAAGTCCCGGTCAGGCAGCAAGCCGATGGCAGCAGCCGTGATGGACTGATGGCCAGTCCGGCGCGGTTGATTGTTCCGGCCAACGGCATGCAGGCCACCCGTCTGGTGCTGATGGGCAAGCGCGATACCGAGCGCTATTTCCGGGTGCGCTTTGTGCCGGTGGTCCCGGAAAAGGAAGACCAGTTCGCCGTTTCCAGCGAAGAGCGCGAGGCTTACAAGGAAAACCTCTCGGCCGGCGTCAATGTCATGACCGGGTTTGGCACGGTGTTCTTTGTCCGGCCGAAAGACGCTCGGTTCGACACGGTCATCGATGACCGTGCCGGGGTTTATCGGCTGCGTAACAACGGCAATACGGTGGTGGTGATCGATGAGTTTCGCAACTGCTCGCAAAAGAACGAGACCGACTGCGAACCGACCACCAAGCACCACCTCCTGGCTGGCAAGTCGTTCGAATTCGAGAAGAAACCGGGCCGGGAATACCGTTTCAATCTGGTCGAAGGTGCAGCCAGGAAAGCGCTGCGTGTCGCCAGCCAGTAACCCGCGGCGGCAAAAGGGGGGATTCGCCCTGCCGCTTTTTTCGATGCAACAGGTAGCAGACATGATCAAGCAATCGACCATAGCTTTGTGCAGCGTGATGGCGCTGGCAAGTGCGCAAGCGTTCGCGGCCAGGGAAGCGCGCACGTTCGAGGTGTCGGTGGATATACCGACTCTGGACTTCTATGTGCTTCCCGCCGAAGCCAACTGGATTCATCTGCAGCAGACGCTGCCGTGGAATATCCATACCTCGACCTTGCAGGGGCTGCGCAAGAATTTCGATGTCAAACACAGCACCAGCGCGATCGAAGCGCGGCTGGATGCCGAGCCTTATCTGTTCAACGGGCGGGACGCTATCTTTTTGCAGGTCAGTTTCAATGGGCAACCGTTGAGCCATGACCCCACCCCCCGGGAAGTGGTTTCGGCGGCTCAGGCCAGTAAAGGCGGGCGCTTTGCACTGGAGATCCAGCCGAAGGTACCCGCCGATGGCTATAAACCCGGGACGTACCATGGCACCGTACAACTGATCTTCAGTGCCACGCCTCCCTCGGGTGTCTAAGACCGCCATTGCGCTTTTTTCCGGTGGCAGACTGGCTGACAGCCGTTCTGCCACTGGGGACTGCGCTGGCCCGGTGGGCCGGCGGCGCACGCCTGCGATTGGGCCAGCGCGGTGTACGTACCGTTACAGACCGGCGCGTCTCATGGCATCACGAGTCAAACGTCTGGCCAGAGCCTTTTCCTCGTCCACCAAATCGACCAGCACGCGGTTATAGGCCGCTTCGCTGATCGGTGTATCAGCGAACAGCACGGTGTCGGGGATTGGCAGACCGGCAGCGAGTTCGCGCAGTCGGTTGCGCCGCTCGGTGCGCTGTTGATCCGTGGTCGAATCCAGCCATTGCTGCTGCACTTCGCGCACGGTTTCCAGTTGTTCGAACAGCTTCAGGTAGCGATGCTTGTTCGATGCCAAGCGCGCGGGAAACTGCTCTTGCAGGTAGTTCTGCCAGAAGTCCTGTTCGAGCATCTTGTCCACCAGACCATCGCCTTCACCCAGTGCCAGCACCGTGTCGTACGCCGTATCAATCATCGCGTCAGTCACGCCCGACACCGGTCGGAACAACATGGACTCGGTCTGCCAGGGCAGGCCCAGGCGTCTGGCCAGGCCGGTCTGGTAGGCCAGGTAGACTTCGACATCGTCCGGGGTGCCACCGCGGCTCTCGACGTCCGCTCGGGCAATGTCGTTCACCTGTTCCAGGCGCGCCGCGCCCTGGGCCAGGGTGACCAGTCTGTTTTCCAGTTCCCGGGGGCCGATCGCGTAGGCGTAGGCCTCGGAAGCCAGCACGTTGATGCCCATGTGGTTGAACAACTGAGCGCCGGCGTCCGCACAGTCCACCGGAGCGACCACCATGGTGAAGAGTTTTTCCCGCAAGCGAGTGTCGTGGTGCACGGCGTCGAGCATGCGCCACACACGTTGCATCAATTGCTGGCGCAGTTCACCGCCGGCGCGATAGTCGGCGAATTCGCGAACGCCGAGCAGCGTCGCCATGAACGGTTGCGCAGCCGGTTCTTCCACCAGCTCCGACCAAGGCGTTTCGCGGTTGATGCCCCAACCGGGCACGTCGCTCCAATAATCGGCGCCAAACGCGGAAATGATCGAGAAATTGCGTACCGGGTCGGCCGGCAGAAGCGTTTCCTCGGGCAGACCCACCGCGCGTCGATGGGCCTGGTAGATCACCTGATTGACCTCCGAGAGCCTGATCACGTCCAGGCGCGTACGGGCCACCAGCCACTGTGCCTCGGAGCCGCTGACCACCTCCGGAATTGTCGCCAGCGGATTGCCGCGCAGGTCGAGTAACAGGCCACGCGGACGAGGCCTGGCCAGAATGCCTTCAGGCCAGGCGGTCAGCCCGGTGTTCTTCAGGCCCACCACCTTGAGCCTGGGCATGCGTGACAGGTTAGGCGACAGCCCCAGCGGGTTGTCATCGAGTTTGAGCACCTCCAGATACGTCAGGGTACGTAAACGCTCGACGGCAGCGGCATCCAGCACAATCTTGTTATCGCTCAGGCGCAAACGTTCGAGCCGGCGCAAGGACGTGCCGATGCGCTCTGGCAAACGGGTCAGATCACAGCCTTTGGCGCTCAGTTCGATCAGGTGCGGGAAGTCCTTGAGCAAACCGCTGGAATCAGTGGCAAATCGGGTGTTATCGAGTTTGAGTACGGTGACCTTGTCGAGAAATTTTTTCATCGCCGGACGTTTGGCCCACCAGGTTTCCAGATCCAGCGCAAGCATCTCGCGCGACAGGTCCAGCGCGTAGGAGGATGGATCGGTGCGTTGCCCCAAGTTTTCGGTCTTGCGTTCCAGACAATCGAGCAGACGGTTGTGGATATGTAATCCGCCGCCATCGCGAAACTGATGACTGCCCGGTCCCCAGGTGTCCGGTTGCTGATAGCGCCAGCGATTGATCGTTTCACGCAGTTCTTCCAGATCGTTCTCCATTGTCTCGATGGCTTTGAGCGGTTCGCCCTGTTCGGTCAAGGCCTGGGCAAAGGCATCGACCTCGCGCGCCGTGAAGTGCGGATACAGATCCTCGATGCGTTCATGCAGGCTCTCGCCGTCTCGGCTCAAACCACCTCCGCGCACCAACAGTTGGGTGTCGAATTGAACAACGGGGCGGATCGGCGGTTCGGCCAGCACCGTGCGCCGTTCGCTCGGCGCGGTGGTTTTGGCAATGATCCATTGTTTGAGCTGCGCGGCGTCGCGGGTGCTGTAACCCAGTACGCTGCGGCCCTGATGTTCGCCCGCATGGAGAATCGCTTCATACAGACCGCAAGCCCGGTGCAGCAGTTGATTCGAGCCATCGCGCACCTGATAAAGGTTCTCGCCGGTGCGCACCAGCACCCGCTTCCGCTCGGCCGACTCGACGCCGGCGCTGCTGCGCAGGGGGCCGTCGAATGTTCCGTCACGGATGTCGATCCGCAGCGCGCCAAAGACATCGCTGTGATGACGCAACGCGCCCAAGGCCAGGCGTTCGCTCTCGACCGTGATCAGCGCTTCGCGCTGCAGCCCTTGCGCCGCTCGAACCGACTGCACCTCAAACTCCAGCTCGCGGGCCAGGGTTTTCAGACGCAGCGGCACCTGCCGTCGCAGGGTGATCCGCTGCATCTCCAGTGGACGGGCCAGGCCAATCACGCGTTCGGCCAGCACCGGCGTCAGTTGCGGGCAGTCGCGCAGTACCCGGGCGGCCGGGGCAGAAAGAGCTTGCGCCACGTCCTTTGGTGCCGGGTGGCTTGCCAGGCGCAGGAGGGTATCGGCGAGCMGAGAGGCGGGGGCGGGGTGTTTTCCACATGCATGCGCCGCAGGATGTTCTCGTCGGTGCCGGTCAACTGGCGAATCTGTTCCAGTTGCGCATCGCTGAATCCATCGGTGGCATGGCCGATTCGGCGCATCAACTGCGGGCCTTGCCACTGACGCGGGTTTTCCGACTCACCGACCATGCGCCATGGCTGTTGTGCCTGAGTGTCGGCGCGTAGGCGTCGGGGCGGCGTGGATGACGAATCCGGTGTTCACCGCTCAGCGGATCCCGGGTCACCTCGAACACCTGCTGATCCAGTTTCACCATGTGCTTGTTGCCCAGTACGTGCAAGCCTTGCGCATCAGGACGGGTGGTGGCGGGCAGTATCTGGTCGGTGACGCGATACGGAGTGAGGTCAGGGTTCCAGAGGCGTGTCTGGCCGTCGCCCAGTTTTACCGGTTTCAGGTTTTCAAAAAACGGCGAGAGCTTGACCAGTGCCGCGTTGCCCAATTCGGCACCTGCAGCGAAAATCCCCAGTTGCACGATACTTTCCAGCACACCGATGGCTTGAGCGCCGGCTTGGGCCAAGTGACCTTCGGCCAGATCGACGACTCCCTCAACAATCTGATCGGTGACCTGGTACGCGGTATAGGCCAGCATCAATACGCCCAGCTCGGGAGCGAAGGGCACGGCCACCAGCATCGCCAGATTGAGCATGTCCGTGAGGATTTTTTCCAGGTTGTCCCACCATGCCCAGCGGGCCATACGATCGGCGTATTCGGTGGCTATCGCAATCTCCCGGGCATCGTTGAGCATCTTGTTGAGTTTCTGCTGGTAGAGGTACTGCCACAGGTCACCGGTAAAGCGTGTTTCGCGATCCTGTTGAACCGGCGCCACGCGAAATTGCAGGTTGGGATGATCCACAGGCGTATCGCGCCAGTTGGGCAAATTCGACCCGGAGGGCGTCGGCTGCCATGTCACATGACTGAGGCGCTCGTTCAATCGGGCGAAGAAATAGCCTCGCTGACGCTGCGGGACAAACTGACTGAAAAACCGCTGGTAGGACGAGGACGCTGAGGTGTCCCGCAACTGGCGGGTCAGCTCGGCCATGAACGCCAGTGAATCGGGATATTGCTTGAGTGGGTGTTCCGGGTCGTTGGGCACATAGGCCAGAACCGGCACGGGCCGCGTGGCGGCAAGCGGGTCGGCGCAGATCAGGACAATGCCTGTCAGTGCTGTGTCCATCATCGTCAGCGTGTGATAGCGCACAGCCTTGCCGTGCCACAGTACCTGGGCACGGTCTTCGAGCATGCCTTGCACCACTTCAAATGCCAGACGGTCGATGTCGCCTTTAAGCAGGGCCATGCGCGCGGCGACCCGCAATGTCTGTTTCTGGCTGCGTGTCACCTTGATCTGCAGGTATTGACGGGCCACCGGGTTTTTCGAAAGCACGAACTCGTGCAAGTGGGTCTGGTAGCGCGCGCCGATATCCAGTTCGCGACACAATGCCTTGAACTGCTCGACGCTGATCCTGTGCGTGAGCGCCTTGACCGAAAACTGCCCGAGCGCATCGGGACGGGTGATAAAGCAGGAGTCGGCTGTGAACGTTTCGTCGCTGGAAAAGTTGTGCAATGCCGCGTCCAGCAGCGACACCGTGCGACTTTGCGTGCCGTTGGCAAAGTCATGCGCCCACCAGGAGGTCTTGGCCGGCATGTACAGCCGTACCCAGGTGTCTTCGACGTCGTCCTCGACACCGAAGCGCGTCTTCAGGGCCTGTTGCAGCAAAGGTCTGGCAAAGGTGCGCGGATCCTGCAGCTTGCTCAGCGCGCGATCGATGCTGTTCTGCGCGATCCATGCCTGGCGTATTTCATCCTTGAGCTGTTGATGCTCGCTGGCCGCAACGCTGCGATGCCATGCAGGCATGGTCAGGGTGACGTTTTTCAATGATTCGATCCGTGCTGCCGAAGCCGTGTACAGCCAGTCGGGAAGGGCGTCTTTAACCAGATCGTAATGGACACTTTTATGACCTTGGGCAGAAGGTGTCTGCTGCGATCGATACAGTGTCAGGGAAGGGTTGGGCATGGCCTGATCGTCCGTTGATCAAAATGGAGCGATCAGACTAAGAAATGACCCGGTGCGAAAAAAGCGCAAAAACAGGTTGAAAGCACGGCAGGTTTACGCCGCGACACAGCGGAAATTCAATGGCAAAAAATACTCCGATACCGCCCCGCAGCGAACCTAACGTGCTGCGGTCAGCGGGTCGGGCTGGCACAGGGTATGCGTACCCGGCTGCAGGTACGGTGAAAGGATCGGCGCCATGCCCTTGAGCACCTGCACCGGCAGCGCCGAGGTGAACTTGAAGTTCTCCGCCGAACGCCCGGGGACGAACGCGGTGAGTGTGCCGAAGTGGTTGTTGCCGATGTAGAACACGAAGGTCGCGGTGCGGTTGATCGACTTGGAACTGAGGATCCGCCCGCCGGAGCCGATGGCTTCGATGCGGTTGTCGCCGGTGCCGGTCTTGCCACCCATCACCAACGGTGTGCCGTCGGCGGTCTTGAAACTGCCGGACACCCGCTTCGCCGTGCCCGAGTCCACCACTTGCGAAAGAGCTTCGCGCATCGCCGTTGCGACCTCCGACGGCATCACCCGTTTACCGACATGCGGGTCGTTGGTCAGGCGCGTTTCATAAGGCGTGCCGGCGGCAAAATGCAGGCTGTCGATGCGCAGGGTCGGCATGCGCACGCCGTCGTTGAGGATGGTGCCGATCAGCTCGGCGAGTGCTGCCGGGCGATCACCGGAGCTGCCAATGGCGGTGGCCAGCGACGGCACCAGATGGTCGAACGGATAGCCGACTTTCTGCCAGCGCTGGTGAATCTCGAGGAACGCCTCGATTTCGAGCATGGTGCGGATGCGGCTGTCACGGGCGCCTTTGTGCTTGCTCTTGAATAGCCAGCTGTAGACCTCCTGGCGCTCGAACTGGCTGGCCTTGACGACCTGGCTGAAGGTGGCATCCGGGTTGTGCAGCAGGTAGCCCATCAACCACAGGTCCAGCGGGTGCACCTTGGCGATGAAGCCCTGATCCGGCAGATCGTAGGTGCCCGGGCCGTAGGCGTCGTACAGCCGGATCAGACGATCGTCGGTGAGTTTTTCGGTGAGCTTGGCGCCTTTGAGGTGCGCGCGCACGAAGCTGTTGAAGTCTTCCTGACTGGCATTGGGCAGCAAGTAACGATGCACGGCGGCCATGCGGATCGGCGTCGGGCGCATGCTGTCGAGGAAGGTGTCGAGGCGTGCCTGGGTGTCCTTGTTCTTGTACTTCTTCCAGAATTTGAGCAGGAACGAGGTGCCTTCGCGGTCAGCGAAACTGGCCAGGTATTCCTGCCGTCGCGGGTCGCGGTCGTCCTTGAGCAATTCGGCGCTGCTGTTGGGGCCGGAGTAAGTGACGTAGCGCACCACATCGCGCATCAGGCGAATGAACGGCAGGTTGATCGATTCGCGCAGGGCGTCGCGCAAGGTCGGCATGCGGCCGTTGTCTTCCTTGCGAAAGTTATGGAACACATGCAGGCCGCCACCGGTGAAAAACGCCTCGCCGGGGCTGGCGGAATATTTGCGGTCGAGCGCGGCACCGAGCATTTTCGACAGGTCGTGATCCTTGTTCTGGATCAGATAATCGATTACCCATTGGCTCAAGCGATCCTGATCCGGCACTTCGACTTTCTTCAGTTCCGGCACGCTCATGGCGCCGTACTTGTCGTGCAGTTCGGAGATGATCTGCAAGTAAGTGGTGAGCACGCGCATTTTCGCCGTCGAGCCGAGCTCCAGCTTGCTGCCCTCGTTAATGTCGAACGGCTGATCGGTGCTATCAGTCTGCACGCGTACCCGCGAGCCGTCCGGGGTCAGTTCGAACAGGGTGAAGCTGTAGCGCACCTGGGTGGTGCTGGTGGGGGTGAGGCAGGCGTTCGCCAATCAGACCGATCTGCCCGGCGAACGCGGGATCGGCGAGCTTTTTCAGGTAGTCGGTGGCCTGGGTTTGCAGATCGCCCTGCAAGGTGCTGGTGGCTGACAGGTCGAGCCGATCGAGGTCGTACAGCGGGCGATTGAGCATTGTCGCCAGACGGCTGCGGGCAACGCTGATGCCCTTGTTGGTTTCGATCGGCTGGAGGGTCGGCTGGGTCTGCCAGTCGCGGTAAGTGACCTTGCTCGCCAGCGCGGCATCGGCCAGTGCGCTGTCGATCACGCCGTTCTGCTTGAGCAGGCGCAAGTGGCTGTCGGTGAGGTCGGCGAGTTCTTCACGGCCCTTGGTCAGGTAGTGCGAAGGACGGCGCTGGGCGATCATCAGCGAGAGCATTTCGCGCAGGGCCAGGCCTTTGTCGGCCATGGTTGTCGGGTCGGTGGCCGGGCTGTTCAGCTGTGCATTGGCCTGGTTGAAATCGCTGCCGTACCAGACCCGCAAACCTTCGGCCATGCCATGGACCTCACCATGCCCCGGTACGGCAGAGAGGGGCACGCTGTTGAGGTAGTCGCGGATGATGTTCTGCCGCGCGCCGAGGGTTTGCGGCCCGGGCTGATAGGCGCGCACGCTGGCGGAAATCATCTGGCGGATCTTCTCCGCACCGGACACCGTCAGGCCATCGGGCGAGTGCCGGTACTTCTCCAGTTGCGTCGCCAACGTGCTGCCGCCCGCCGATTGCCCCGGCAGGTGCAGCAACTTCGCCACCTGTGACCAGGCGGCCATGCCGAAGCGCGGCCAGTCCACCGCCGGGTTGGCCAGCGGTTGTTTGGGATCGAGCAGAAAGCGGTTTTCGATGAACAGCAAACTGCTGACCACCACCGGCGGAATGGCCGCAAAACTCGAATACAGCTGCTGCGGATACTTGTACTGATACAACGGCGCGGCGCGGCAATCGGTGATCGACAGCCCGGCCTGGATCTTTTCCGCATAGGGTACGAACAGGCCTTTGTCGGTGTAGCTCAGCAGCGCCGGAGAAAACCGCGTCTGCTCGGTGATCACGTAGTCGCGCTTGAGCAGGCGCGGCAAGAATTCATCGAGGGAGCTGTAGCCCAGACGCAGATCGAACGGCCCGTTGCCCGGATAGCGGATCGCTTCGCTGGGGCCGGGTTCCAGCTGATATTTGAGCGACGCCGCGTACTGGCTCAGCTCCCGGGACTGGAAACGCGAGGTGCGCATCTCCTTGCTCGCGGCCAGACCCACGACGATGGCAATAATCAGCAGCAATAACCAGAACGCCTTCCAGCCATGCCGGTTGCGGCGTTTTTTGGGGGGGACAGGCGCTTCATCCACACGTTCAGTCGGAACCACGGCTTTACTCGAATCGGTTTGCCACAAAGCGCCCATAGTCGATTGATCCATTCACGCAGATTGATCGGACTTGACTGAAGCTTAGACGGTGGTTGGTGATGGGGAAAAAAATGTGCGGGGAAGTCATCTGAACAAAACTGAAGTCGGTGGCTGTTTTGAGTGGAGGTTATCTGTGGTGAGGGGATAAATCCCCTCACCACAGATAACCTCCAAAACACAGATAAATCCCCTTACCTCGGATAAATCACCATGATTGGGCTTCGGTAACGGACCTAGAGCCAGCAGGCGTCCCAAAGCGGGTAATCGCCAATCCGCTCCACCAATCCTGCTCGTAGCGGATTGGCAATGATGTAACGGGCGAACGGTTTCAAGTCTTCGCCGTCACGAATTGCCCGGTCGTGGAAACCGGTTTGCCACAATCGGCCGCGACGACCGGTTTTTCTGTTAACGGTTTGGGTGCAACGCGCCTTAACCGCGCCAACAACAGCGCCCAGACTGCCGCTGCTCAACTGCATCAGCCAATGAAAGTGATCAGGCATGATCACCCACGCAATGGATTCTAATAAGCCTTGTTCATGGGCATGGCGAAACTCTGCAACCAATAAACGGCCTGTGCGCCAGTCGGAAAATACCGGCTGGCGATCATACACAACTGAAGTGACGAAATAGGCTCGGCCTGTTTCGGAATGTCGGCCTAAACGAAGACGGTAGGTATTTGGTTTGACTGGCATGTTCGCTCCCTGCGTTCAGTAATCAAGGTCTGAAGGCTAGCGGCGGATTGCTCTTGGGAGATCTGTAAATGCCGTAGGAATTTTCGTTTTTCATGTGGGGTTGGGAAAATTGAAGTCACCTGTGGCGAGGGGATTTATCCCCGATGGGTCGCGAAGCGGCCCTTACCTGGGGTGATCAGATTTTGAATAGCTTGGGCCTGCTGCGCAGGCCCTCGGGGATGAATCCCCTCACCACAAGGGCATGACGATGCACCAATGCTGTGCAATACTCGCTGGCCTTTTTAGTGGGGAAAAATCCTACGGAGTCCAGGTAATGCCTCTCCGTAAACCGGCGGAATGCCGAGATTTCCCGCTAAATGTTAGGGCTTATAGAGTGAAAAGCCCTGTCACAAGCTTTTTATACTGCACGCCCCGCTGATCTTGCAGGTCGGGACCTGCGAGACGCGTTTGCCCACGAGGCCGGCGCGGTTTCGGGAAGTTCAGGCCTATCGGTCGACGCTTCGCCACTCGGCGGTCATATCCAATAACAAGACGAGGTTGTATCCCTATGCCAGTCGGCAATCACCTGCCCCATGGCGAGACCGCTCACGGCGGCCCGCTCAAACGTGAACTCGGTGAACGGCATATCCGCCTGATGGCGCTCGGCGCCTGTATCGGTGTCGGCCTGTTCCTGGGTTCGGCCAAGGCCATTGAAATGGCCGGTCCGGCGATCATGCTCTCCTACATTCTCGGCGGCCTGGCGATCCTGGTGATCATGCGCGCCCTCGGCGAGATGGCCGTGCACAACCCGGTGGCCGGTTCGTTCAGCCGCTATGCCCAGGATTACCTCGGCCCGCTCGCGGGTTTTCTTACTGGCTGGAACTACTGGTTCCTGTGGCTGGTGACCTGCGTCGCGGAAATCACGGCTGTTGCGGTGTACATGGGCATCTGGTTCCCCGATGTGCCGCGCTGGATCTGGGCCCTGGCGGCGCTGGTCAGCATGGGTTCGATCAACCTGATCGCGGTAAAGGCCTTCGGTGAATTCGAGTTCTGGTTCGCCCTGATCAAGATCGTCACCATCATCGCCATGGTCATCGGCGGCGTCGGCATCATTGCCTTCGGGTTCGGCAACGACGGTGTGGCGCTGGGGATTTCCAACCTGTGGGCCCACGGCGGCTTCATGCCCAACGGCGTGACCGGGGTGCTGATGTCCCTGCAAATGGTCATGTTCGCCTACCTCGGTGTCGAGATGATCGGCCTGACCGCCGGTGAAGCGAAGAACCCACAGAAGACCATTCCCGATGCGATCGGCTCGGTGTTCTGGCGCATTCTGCTGTTCTACGTCGGCGCGCTGTTCGTGATCCTGTCGATCTACCCGTGGAACGAAATCGGCACTCAAGGCAGCCCGTTCGTGATGACCTTCGAGCGTCTGGGCATCAAGACCGCCGCCGGCATCATCAACTTCGTGGTGATCACGGCGGCACTGTCGTCATGCAACGGCGGTATCTTCAGCACCGGGCGCATGCTCTACAGCCTGGCGCAGAACGGCCAGGCCCCCGCCGGATTCGCCAAGACCTCCAACGGCGTGCCACGTCGGGCGCTGCTGCTGTCGATTTTCGCCTTGTTGATCGGTGTGCTGCTCAACTACCTGGTGCCGGAGAAAGTCTTCGTCTGGGTGACGTCGATCGCCACCTTCGGCGCGATCTGGACCTGGGTCATGATCCTGCTGGCGCAACTGAAATTCCGCAAAGGTTTGAGCGCCAGCGAACGTGCCGGATTGAAATACAAGATGTGGCTGTACCCGGTCAGCTCTTATTTCGCGCTGGCGTTCCTGGTGCTGGTGGTCGGCCTGATGGCGTATTTCCCTGACACCCGTGTGGCGCTTTATGTCGGGCCGGCATTCCTGGTGCTGCTGACGGTGTTGTTCTACGTGTTCAAGTTGCAGCCGAGCGGTGAAACGCAGGGCGCGGTGCGTTCGGCGACTTGATGTAGGCGATAGCAAAAGCCAAAAGATCGCAGCCTGCGGCAGCTCCTACAGGG
>NZ_JABULD010000607.1:0-16082 GCF_014060985.1 Pseudomonas sp. MD195_PC81_125 | reverse complement strand
CTCCCACAGGGGTTTTGTGAACGACACCGATCCACTGTGGGAGCGAGCCTGTTCGCGAAGAGGCCAGCCCAATCACAGCAATTCTGTCTGCCTGAATGCCCCGCGAACGAGCAACCCGCGTCGATTCGGTGCAAAAAATCCCCGTCTATAACCGCTTTCGCCTAATAAACACGCCATTCTCCCACTTGGCACAACCACTGCATTACCCGTTTCACCATACATAAAGCCCAACCTTCAACGACGAAGGTTGCGCTTCCCGAGAGAACGGGACCAGGACAAAGGCGTCCTCGCTAGGCAACTAGCGGGACGCCTTTTTTTGTTTTGCGCAACTTTTTGTCGAGCACGGCCTGACTGCCCACAAGAGGCCAGCCACCGCTCCCCGGAGAACCTGATGAAAAAAACTCAAACTGGTGATGATCGGCAATGGCATGGCCGGGGTTCGCACCCTGGAAGAACTGCTCAAGCTGAGCAACGAGCTGTACGACATCACGGTCTTCGGTGCCGAACCGCACACCAACTACAACCGCATCCTGCTGTCGCCGGTGCTGGCCGGTGAGCAGACCTTCGAAGAGATCGTGCTCAACGACCTCGACTGGTACCTGGAAAACCACATCAAGTTGCTGCTCAACCGCAAGGTGGTGCAGATCGACCGGGTCAAACGCCGGGTGATCGCCGAAGACGGCACTGAAGCCGAATATGATCGCCTGCTGATTGCCACCGGCTCGACACCGTTCATCCTGCCGATCCCGGGCAATGACTTGCAGGGGGGTGATCGGCTACCGCGACATCGCCGACACCCAGGCCATGATCGACACCGCCAGAACCCACAAGCACGCGGTGGTCATCGGCGGCGGCCTGCTCGGCCTCGAAGCCGCCAACGGCCTGATGCTGCGCGGCATGCACGTCACGGTGGTGCACATCGGCGAATGGCTGCTGGAGCGGCAACTGGACAAGACCAGCGGGCAACTGCTGCAAAGCGCCCTCGAAGCCCGTGGCCTGCACTTTCGTCTGTGCGAGCAGACCCAGGCCCTGCACGACGCGGGCAATGGCCGGGTCGGCTCGGTGCAGTTCAAGAACGGCGAGATCATCCCTGCCGATCTGGTAGTGATGGCGGCCGGCATCCGCCCCAACACCGAACTGGCGGAACGCGCCGGCATCCCGTGCAATCGCGGGATTCTGGTCAACGACACCCTGCAAACCTACGATCCGCGCATCTATGCCATTGGCGAGTGCGCCAGCCATCGCGGCATCGCGTATGGCCTGGTGGCGCCGCTGTTCGAACAGGCCAAGGTGTGCGCCAACCATCTCGCGCAACTGGGTTTCGCCCGGTATCAGGGTTCGGTCACCTCGACCAAATTGAAAGTCACCGGCATCGACCTGTTTTCCGCCGGCGATTTCATGGGCGGCGAAGGCACCGAAACCATCACCCTCTCCGACCCGATCGGCGGCGTGTACAAAAAACTGGTGATCAAGGATGACGTGCTGGTCGGCGCCTGTCTGTACGGCGATACGGCAGATGGCGGTTGGTATTTCCGACAGATTCGTGAGAATCATGCCATCGGCGAGATCCGCGATCACCTGATGTTTGGTGAAAATTCTATCGGCGACGTAGGACATCAGGGCCAGGACAAAGCCATGGCCATGGCCGACACCGCCGAAGTCTGCGGCTGCAACGGCGTGTGCAAGGGCACCATCGTCAAGGCGATTCAGGAACACGGTCTGTTCAGCGTCGATGAAGTGAAGAAGCACACCAAAGCTGCAAGCTCGTGCGGCTCCTGCGCCGGGCTGGTCGAGCAGATCCTGATCAACACCGTCGGCGGCGCGGCGGACGTCAAACCGAAAAGCGAAAAAAGCCATCTGTGGTTGCAGCGACCTCAACCACGGACAGATCCGCCAGGCGATCCGCGAACAGCATCTGCTGACCATCGCCGGCACCATGAGCTACCTCAACTGGCGCACCCCGAATGGCTGCGCCACCTGCCGTCCGGCGCTGAACTACTACCTGATTTCCACCTGGCCCGGCGAAGCCAAAGACGATCCGCAATCGCGCCTGATCAACGAACGTGCCCACGCCAACATTCAGAAGGACGGCACCTATTCGGTGGTGCCACGGATGTGGGGCGGCGTGACCAACCCTTCGGAACTGCGCCGGATTGCCGACGTGGCGGACAAATACAACGTACCCATGGTCAAGGTCACCGGCGGTCAGCGCATCGACCTGCTGGGGATCAAGAAACAGGACTTGCCCGGCGTCTGGAAGGACCTCGACATGCCCTCCGGCCACGCCTACGGCAAATCCATCCGCACCGTGAAAACCTGCGTCGGCAGCGAGTTCTGCCGTTTCGGCACGCAGAATTCGACGCAGCTGGGCATCGAGCTGGAACACGACCTCTTCAACATGTGGTCACCGCACAAAGTGAAACTCGCTGTCTCCGGATGCCCACGCAACTGCTCGGAAGCGGGGATCAAGGACGTAGGAATCATCGGCGTCGACTCCGGTTGGGAGATGTACATCGGCGGCAACGGCGGGATCAAGACCGAAGTCGCCGAGTTCTTCGTCAAGCTGAAAACCGCCGAGGAAGTCCGCGAATACAACGGCGCGTTTCTGCAGCTGTACCGCGAAGAAGCCTTCTACCTCGAACGCACCGTGCACTACCTGCAACGGGTCGGCATGGAGCACATCAAGAAAGCCGTGCTGGAAGACCCCGAGCGCCGCAAGGCCCTGAATGAGCGCCTGCAATTCTCCCTGTCGTTTGAGCAAGACCCATGGAAAGAGCGCCTCGCGCAGCCGCAACTGAAGAAAGAATTCGACGTGATCCCCGTGAAAAACCTGGAGGTGCCGGCATGAACTGGCTCGATATCTGTGCCCTGGAAGAGATCAATGCCCTCGGTTCGCGAATCATTGCCGGGCCAAAAGGCGACATCGCGATTTTTCGGACGAGTGATGATGAAGTTTTCGCTCTCGACGACCGCTGCCCGCACAAGGGCGGGCCGCTGTCACAAGGTTTGATCTACGGCAAACGCGTGGCCTGCCCGCTGCACAACTGGCAAATCGACCTGCAAACCGGCGAGGCCCAGGCTCCGGACATCGGCTGCGCGCACCATCATCCGGCCCGGGTCGAAAACGGCCGCGTGCAATTGGCCCTGCGGGAAGCGGTCTGATGAACCGCCAGACGACCGCCTCGACCTGCTGCTACTGCGGCGTCGGCTGCGGCGTGCTGATCGAGCATGACGGCGAGCGCATTCTCGGCGTCAGCGGCGATCCGGCGCATCCGGCCAACTTCGGCAAACTGTGCAGCAAAGGCTCGACCCTGCACTTGACCGGCGATCTGGCTGCCCGGGCGCTGCACCCGGAACTGCGCTTGGGCAAAGGCCTGGCGCGCAGCCGTTGCGACTGGGACACGGCGCTGGATCACGCGACCCAGGTTTTTGCCGAGACCATCGCCGAACACGGCCCGGACAGCGTGGCGTTTTACATTTCCGGGCAGTTGCTGACCGAGGACTATTACGCCTTCAACAAATTGGCACGAGCACTGGTCGGCACCAACAACATCGACAGCAATTCCCGGCTGTGCATGTCGTCGGCAGTGGTCGGTTACAAGCGCAGCCTCGGCGCCGATGCGCCGCCGTGCAGCTACGAAGACCTGGAACTGAGCGATTGCGTGATGATCGCCGGCAGTAACATGGCCTACGCCCACCCAATCCTTTTCCGACGCCTGGAAGAGGCAAAATCGCGCCGGCCGCAGATGAAGGTCATCGTCATCGATCCCCGGCGCACCGACACCTGTGAGTTGGCCGACTTGCATCTGGCGATTCTGCCCGGCACCGATGTCGCGCTGTTCCATGGGATTTTGCATTTGCTGCTGTGGGAAGACCGGATCAACCGCGACTTCATCCAGGCGCACACCGACGGTTTGCCCGAGCTGAAAAATCTGGTGCGCGACTACACCCCGCAAATGGTTGCGCAACTCTGCGGGATCAGTGTCGAACATTTGCAGCAGTGCGCGGAATGGGTGGGCACCGCGCCAAGTTTCCTGTCGCTGTGGTGCATGGGCCTGAATCAGTCCACCGCTGGCAGCGCAAAAAACAGCGCGCTGATCAATCTGCACCTGGCCACCGGGCAAATCGGCCGCCCGGGTGCAGGACCTTTCTCTTTGACCGGTCAGCCAAATGCCATGGGCGGGCGGGAAACCGGCAGCCTGTCTAATTTGCTGCCCGGTCACCGTGAAGCGGCCAATCCCGAGCATCGCGACGAAGTGGCAGCCTGTTGGGGTGTCGATCAACTGCCTCAAACCAGTGGCCTCAGCGCTATCGAGCTGTTCCAGCGGATGCGCAGCGGCCAGATCAAGGCGCTGTGGATTGCCTGCACCAATCCCGCACAGTCCATGCCTGACCAGCAGGCGGTGCGCGAGGCGCTGCAGACCTGCCCGTTCGTGGTGTTGCAGGAAGCCTTCCGCACCACCGAAACCGCCGCCTTCGCCGACCTGTTGTTACCCGCTGCCAGTTGGGGCGAGAAAGAAGGTTCGGTGACCAACTCCGAACGGCGCATTTCCCACGTACGACAGGCCATTCTCCCACCGGGCGAAGCACGGCCGGACTGGGCGATCACCGTGGATTTCGCACAGCGGCTGGAGAAACGTCTGCGCCCACTTCAGCCGAGCCTGTTTGCTTTCGAACAGCCGGCGCAGTTGTTCGACGAATATAAACAACTGACCCGTGGACGGGATCTGGACTTGTCGGGCCTCAGCCATCAATTGATCGATGAACTGGGACCGCAGCAATGGCCCTTCCCCGCCGGCGCCCGGCAAGGCACGGCACGCTTGTATGGCGACGGGATTTTTCCCACGGCTAACGGTCGTGCGCAGTTCGTCGCCGATCCCTATCGCGCCGCCAAAGAACAACGCGATGCACGGTTCCCACTGACGCTGATCACCGGCCGGCTGCGCGATCAATGGCACGGCATGAGCCGCACCGGCACGGCGGCGCAATTGTTCGGGCATGTCAGCGAAGCCGTGTTAAGCCTGCACCCGGACGAGCTACGCCGGCAGCGCTTGCAGCCGGGGGGATCTGGTCAACCTGAAGAGTCGGCGCGGTGCCGTTATCGTCGCGGTCGCCAGCGATGACAGCGTGCGCCCCGGCCAGGCGTTTCTGCCGATGCATTGGGGCGACCGGTTTCTCAAGGGCGGGGTCAACAGTCTGACCTTGCCGGCCTTCGATCCTCTGTCGAAGCAGCCCGAACTCAAACACAGCGGCGTGCGTCTGGAAACGGTAAATCTGCCATGGCACTTGTTCGCCCTGATCGAGGGCGATGTTCAACGGCATTTCGAGACGCTACGCCCCCTCTGCGAGGCGTTTTCCTACGTGGGCCTCAGCCTTGTCGGACGTGAGCGGCCCGCGCTGCTGATACGCGCTGCCAGCGTCACGCCGCCAGAGCCGCAACGGCTGCGCGATATCGACCAGTGCCTGGCGCTGCTCGACGGCCCAGTGCTGGCCTACGACGACCCGCGCCGCGCCATTGGCAAACGGGTACGCATCGAAAACGGCCGAATCACCGCAATCCGCCTCGCGGGCGAAACCCTGGCTCAGCACTGGCTGCAAGGCTTGTGGCTGGAGGGTCGCGCCGATGAACAACTGCGCCGCTGGCTTCTGGCGCCGATGAGTGCACCACCCGGCAATGCCGGCGTTCAGACCAATTCGGGCAAAACCCTGTGCAACTGCAAAAACGTCAGCCACAGCGCGGTGTGTGCCGGAATTCGCCAGGGCCTGGATCTGCAAGGTCTCAAACAACAACTGGGGTGCGGCACGCAATGCGGCTCGTGTGTCCCTGAAATCAAGCGTTTGCTGGCCGCTGATTTGCAGCCGGTATCGGTCATCTGAAGGAAAACACCATGAATGCAAAAGTCTGGCTGGTGGGCGCAGGCCCCGGTGATCCCGAATTACTGACGCTCAAAGCGGTACGCGCGTTGCGCGAAGCAGAGGTGGTGTTGATTGACGATCTGGTCAATGACGCCGTGCTGGAGCATTGCCCTACGGCGCGAATCATTGCCGTGGGCAAGCGCGGTGGCTGTCGCTCGACGCCGCAGGCCTTCATCCACCGGCTGATGCTGCGTTATGCCCGCCAGGGCCAATGCGTGGTGCGGCTCAAGGGCGGTGACCCGTGCATTTTCGGCCGTGGTGGTGAGGAGGCGCAGTGGTTGCGCGAACGCGGGGTTGAGGTCGAGCTGGTCAACGGCATTACCGCCGGACTTGCTGGCGCGACACAGTGCGATATTCCGCTGACGTTGCGTGGCGTGGCGCGCGGGGTGACGCTGGTGACCGCGCATACCCAGGACGATAGCCAATTGAACTGGCAGGCGCTGGCGCAAGGCGGGACGACACTGGTGATCTACATGGGGGTGGCCAAACTGGACGAGATCCGCGATCAACTGCTGGCCGGCGGGATGGCGGCGGATATGCCAGTGGCGATGATCGAGAATGCCTCTCTGCCAGAACAGCGCGAGTGCCGCAGTGATCTGATGAGCATGGGTAACGACGCCTGCAGGTTTGGACTGAAGAGCCCGGCCATTCTGGTCATTGGCGCGGTGGCCGCAGTTGTTGAAAATCAAAGGAGCGCAGCCTTCGGCAGCGCCTACAGAAGCAGACCCCGTGCAGGAGCTGCCGCAGGTTGCGATTTGTAGCGCTTCAACGCCAAATCGCAGGCAAAGAAAAAGCCCGGCCTGAGCCGGGCTTTTCTCGTAGCGGCAGCTAATTACTTAGCTTGAGCTTCAACCTGCGCTTCTACGCGACGGTTAACAGCACGGCCAGCTTCAGTTTTGTTGTCAGCAACTGGGCGGGATTCGCCGTAGCCGATCGACTGAACGCGGGACGACTCAACACCGTACTGCTGGGTCAGAACTTGCTTAACGGCGTTTGCACGACGCTCGGACAGTTTCTGGTTGTAAGCGTCAGGACCGACGGAGTCAGTGTGACCTTCAACAGTGGTGTGAGTGGCTGGGTACTGCTTCATGAAGTCAGCCAGGTTCTTGATGTCAGCGTAGCTGTTTGGCTTGACGACCGACTTGTCGAAGTCGAATTTCACGTCCAGCTCTACACGAACAACTTCAGCAACTGCTGGGCAGCCATCAGCGTCAACAGTTACGTTGGCTGGGGTGTCCGGGCACTTGTCAACGTTGTCGCAAACGCCGTCGTTGTCGCTGTCGGAGCAGACTTCAGCCGGAGCTGGAACTGGAGCAGCAGCTGGCTTGCCGCCGCCACCGAAGTTCACACCCAGACCAACCGATGGAGCGTAGTCCCAACGGCCGTTGTCCAGTTTGTAGTCAGCTTCTACGCCAGCACGGGCGAAGAAGTTTTCGGCGAAGTAGTACTTAACGCCAGCGCCAGCAGTCAGGAAAGTCGACTGGTCGCGACCGGTGTGGCCGTCAGCAGCTACGTTGGTCAGGTTGCCGTGCTTAACGCCACCTTCAACGTATGGACGCAGAGCGTCGCCAGCGTTGTTGAAGTGGTATTGAGCGGTCAGACCGAAGTTGTCACCACGCAGTTTCTGGCTGCCGGTACCGTCGTTCGAACGGGTGTGGTTGTTACGATCCCAGCCGAAGTTGATCGAGACGTCATCGGTCAGGAAGTAACCGATTTTGGCGCCTGGGTTGAAGCCGTCTTCGACATGATCAATGCTGTCGTTGTACTGCTTCTTGTAGTTGATCTCGCCTTCAACTGCGCCTTGGCCTTGTGCCAGTGCGCCGAACGAAGTAGCGGCAATAAGAGAACCAATGGCCAAGCCCAAGGTGTTTTTCAGTTTCATCCGTTAAATCCCCATCTGGTGATTGTGAAGCAGTCCCGCAAACCGGGGGACAACTCGGCGGCAAGTCTATCAGAACTTGCCTACACGTAAGAGATATTTGCGCTGAACTAAGTTTCAGCAATGCCTGCAAATTTCTCACGCAATTTGTCTAGAGCACGTTTGTACCGCATTTTTGTCGCACTCAAACCCATGTGCATGATGTCTGCGATCTCCTGAAACTCCAGCTCTGCGACAAATCGTAGCACCAGAATTTCACGGTCAATCGGGTTCACATACACCAGCCAGCGATCAAGTCCGCCCTTCTCCTCGGGTTTCGGCGCCTTTTCTTCCGACGCTTCTTCCAGCGGGTCCAGACTCAAGGCGTCCATCAAGCGACGCTTTCGCCGTTCCTTCCGATACTGCGTGATGCATTCGTTATACGTGATGCTGTAGAGCCAGGTTTTGAACTTCGATTTCCCCTCGAAGTTCTTCAGGCCGTACAACACCTTAAGCATCACTTCCTGACAGACATCGTCTGCGTCGCGATCGTTCCCAAGATATCTCGCACAAACGTTAAATAATGTTCTCTGGTAACGCCGCATCAGCTCTTCATAGGCGCGCGTCACGTGAAACAGCTCGGTATGCGAGCGCGCGACCAGCTCCTCATCAGAGAGCTCACGGGGGTCGTAGCGCGTGGATAGCGTTTGGGCTTTATTCAAAACAAGTCGTGCCGACAGTCAGGTCAATGTCCGCCGCACCCCTCTCAGGGCATTTTGCGGCGGCATACATTAGCAGGGTTTGCCGGGTTAGCGGCTACTCACATGCTGTTCCAGCAGGATCCGATTGGAAAGTGAGACTAGCTCACCCTCATCGGTCAGCAATGTGGTTTTAACCGTGCCGATCTCTTCGATCTGGCCTTCGACCTCACCAACACGCACTTGTTGCCCAACCTGGTACAACTCACGCACATAGATTCCCGCAAGAATCTGACCGGCAATTTCCCGGCTTCCCAACCCCATGGCCAGCGCTACGGCCAGACCAACGGTAATCAATACGATGACGATCACATGGTTCAGCAGGTCGGTCTTGACCTCAAGTTGACTGATCGCGACCGAGATGCTGATGATGATCACCAGTCCCTGGGCAATGCGGCCCAAACCCGAAGCGTAGTCCAGCCCTACGCCTTCTGCCGCCCCGCGCACGAGGCCATTGGCCAATTGCGCGAGCAAAACACCCACCAGCAACACCAGCGCGGCGCCGAAAACTTTCGGCAAATACAACGCCAGCATGTCCAGCGTAGCTGAAACTCGCTCAAGTCCAAGGGACTCTGCTGCAGAAACCAGAAAAATCAGCAGAACGAACCAGTAAACGATCTTGCCGATCAAGGTCGAGATCGGCACTTGCAGGCCGGCTCGCGACATCAATTTGGTCAGACCGGTGCCGCCCATCAGGCGATCAAGGCCCAGCTTGGCCAGCAGCTTGGACAGCAAGGTATCGAGCAACTTGGCCACCACGAAGCCCAACAGCAGCACGACCAGTGCGCCGAACAGGTTCGGGATGAAATTGGCGACTTTGGTCCACAACGCAGTCATTGCAGTGACGAGGCTCTGAGTCCAGAGATCAAGTTCCATATTCAATCAGCCTTATCAGCAGTGCGTGCAGTAGTTTTACGAAGACGGGAAACCGGCGAAACGTGGGCCGATCCGTTATTCAGGGCGATCATCAGCGCGGGCAACCAGCGGCCCAGCAGGCTGAACAGATCACCGGCGCCCACCTGGCGGTTGGCGGTTTTGAGTACGCGACCCAGGCAGGCATCGTCGTCGCGGCTGGACGGCGAAGCGTTGAGCATGTCGCGCAAAGACTGTTCAAACGGATCGTGCATACGCACCTCTCGTGATATCTGTGAAAGACGCGGGCAAATTTGGTCGGGTCACATGTTGCATATTCACACCCAGCGCAAACGGCGGAATAACCACCATTGACCGAAGGCCATCGCCAGCACTGTCAGACAGGCAATCAGGAAACCATAAGGGCTGCTCGAGAACGGAATGCCGCCCACGTTGATACCCAAAAGGCCGGTGAGAAAACTCATCGGCAAAAAGATGCAGGTGATGATGCCGAAGCGGTACATCGTGCGATTCATGCGCACGTTCAAACGCCGGTCTTCGGCCTCCAGCACAAGCCCCATGCGCTCTCGGGTCAGTTCCAGCTCTTCGAGATAGCGGGTCAGGCTGTTGTTCAATTCGTTCCAGTAGTCGGCATCATCATCGACAAACCATGGCAGTTTTATCCGCGTCAGTTGTCCGAAAATATCCCGCTGCGGCGCCAGAAAACGTTTCAATCCGGCCGCTCTGCGACGGATGTGCAAAATCGAGCCATGTTCGGGGGTATACCGTTCGTCGGCATCGAGCTTTTCTTCCTCTTCATCGACCAGCTCCGACAGGCAGGTGACCAGATCCTGCACCTTGTGGGTGAGGAATTGCGCCAGATACAGGATCAGTTCAGAAGAGGTTTTCGGGCCTTTGCCTTCGCTTAGCAGCGCCAGCAGTTCATCGGTGGCACGCAACGGGCGCAGACGCAGCGAGATGACGCGCTGGGCGGAGGCGAAAATCCGCACCGAGACCATGTCTTCCGGCTCGGCCCCCGGGTTGAGGTTGACCCCGCGCAGAAACAGCAGCAACTCGGCATCCGGCAATGGCAGGAGGCGCGGCCGAGTGTTCTCTTCCAGCAGCAGGTCGCAGGCGAATTCATTCAGGCCGCTGGATTTGCGCAGCCAGGTCTGGGTTTGCGGATGACTTCGATCCCAATGCAGCCACAGGCTCTCATGAGCCTGCAGTTGCAGATCGTCGAGCTCAGTCCGGGCAATCGAACGCGCACCGCCTTTACCGTCCAGCACCAGGGCATGCACCAGCCCCCACTGCGCGTTTTCTTCCTCGAACATCCGCATCCCTTTGTCGAAAACTTTATTCAGGCATCTGCAGCGGGCTCGGCGAAACGATCACGCCGTTGTTGTCCGCATAGATGTATTGGCCCGGATGGAACGTCACGCCGGCGAAAGTCACCGCTACGTTGAGGTCACCGATGCCACGTTTTTCGGTCTTCATCGGATGGCTGGCCAACGCCTGAACGCCGAGATCGGTCTGGGCAATAACGTCGACGTCACGGATGCAACCGTAGATGACCATCCCTTCCCAGCCGTTTTTCGCGGCTTTCTCGGCGATCATGTCGCCCAGCAACGCGCGGCGCAGCGAACCGCCGCCATCGACCACCAGCACCTTGCCATTGCCCTTGAGTTCGGCTTGCTCCTTGACCAGCGAGTTGTCTTCGAAACATTTGATGGTCACGATTTCGCCGCCGAAGGAATCACGGCCGCCGAAATTGCTGAACATCGGTTCCAGCACCTGCACCAGATCCGGATAGGCGTCGCACAGGTCAGGCGTGAGGTAATGGTTCATCGAAAAACTCCTGTAAAAAGGAAGACGATCAAAGATGTCGCACTCTGTTGAAACGAGTCCCGGCGGTCGCTGTTTACCTTAGTTCATGCCATGGTCGCTGAACGAACCTGAACAAACGCTGAAACGTAATAGCTAAACAGCCACCAAATATGACCAGAATCGCACAATGCGTCATATCTTAGCCGCAAGCCGACCTGAACGAAATGCCCTTTTCAGAGCCCCGGACTCAGACCGCAGCGGCAAGATCCGGCTTGTCGCCGAGCAACGGCGTCTGCTGATCGCTCAACCAGCGCGCCACCAGTGGCCAAACCTCGGCCTGCGCCGCTTTGCTCACCAGCATCTCGACATGCCCGAAGTTGTCGCTGAAGCCCTGCTCGCGCCCCAGATTGACGAACTGTTTGTGCTCGGAGCCGATCTGCTCGAACAGTTTGCGACAGGCCCACTCCGGATCCTGGTGATCCCCCGCTGCCGTCACGGCCAGCACCGGCACCTGCACCTCGGCAAGTCCCGCCCACCAATCCTTGTCCTTGTCGCCAAACCGCCCGAACAGGCCGTACCAGCGCATGCTTTCCAGCGCCAGACCGATGGGTTCGTCTTCCGGTCCGCGCTTGAGGCGGGAGCCCGACAACTGCGCGAAGCGCTTGAGAATGAAGCGCCCGCTCCACTCCACTGGCGGGATCTTCAACGGCCAGTAAGTGCGGCTGACCTGCGTGCCGAAAAACGCCGCCGAGGCCACCGCCGGCTCGCCGAGGTATTCGCCACCGAGCGCCGCCGCCAGGGTAATGCCACCCAGCGAATGGCCGATCCAGTGCGGGACCTGCCCGCTCTGCTCACGGACGAACGCGGCAATCGCCGGCAGATCGTAACGGGCGTAGTCAGCCACACGGTTGCGCCGGTAATCCTCGTTGCGCTGCGACAGGCCGTGACCACGCATTTCCGGGATCCACACGTCGAAGCCCAGACGCGTCAGGTAAGCGCCCAGGCCCAGGCCTTTGGGGGAAAACCAGAAGCGCCGGTTGGAAAAACTGCCATGCAGCAAAATCACCGGCACGCCGCGCGGCGCCGTGTCATCCGCCATGCCCAAGCGGGTCACGGCGATTTCCACGGACCAGTCGGGACTGTTGCCGGGTTTGAGTCGATACACATCTTCGCTCAGATCACCGCGACGTTCGGCGCTGATCAGGGCGACAGGAAACAGGTTGCTGCTGCTTTGCATAATGCTCTTGCACAAAAAAAGGGCGGCATCTACAGGAGCCCGCCCTACTCAAATCTCAAACCCGCCTCCTGTGGGAGCGAGCCTGCTCACGAAAGCGGAGTGTCAGCCAACATCACTGATGAATGTTGCTCCGTCTTCGCGAGCAGGCGCGCTCCCACAAGGGAACGGGCCGTTCACATCTGCTTACGCCTGCGCTTGGCCTTCAGCGAGGAAGAACCAGGTTTCCAGTACGGAGTCCGGGTTCAGCGACACGCTTTCGATGCCCTGCTCCATCAGCCATTTGGCCAGGTCCGGGTGATCCGAAGGGCCCTGACCGCAAATGCCGATGTACTTGCCGGCCTTGTTGCACGCGGCAATCGCGTTGGCCAGCAGCTTCTTCACCGCCGGATTACGCTCGTCGAACAGGTGCGCGATGATCCCGGAGTCACGGTCCAGGCCCAGGGTCAGCTGGGTCAGGTCGTTGGAACCGATGGAGAAACCGTCAAAGAATTCGAGGAATTCTTCAGCGAGAATCGCGTTGGAGGGCAGTTCGCACATCATGATCACGCGCAGGCCGTTGTCGCCACGGGCCAGGCCGTTTTCGGCGAGCAGATCGACCACCTGGCTGGCTTCGCCCAGTGTACGGACGAACGGCACCATGATTTCGACGTTGGTCAGGCCCATCTCGTTGCGCACGCGTTTCAGCGCGCGGCATTCGAGTTCGAAGCAGTCACGGAACGATTCGCTGATGTAACGCGAAGCGCCACGGAAGCCGAGCATCGGGTTTTCTTCTTCCGGCTCGTACAGCTTGCCGCCGATCAGGTTGGCGTACTCGTTGGACTTGAAGTCCGACAGACGCACGATGACCTTCTTCGGCCAGAACGCGGCCGCGAGGGTGCTGATGCCTTCCACCAGTTTTTCGACGTAGAAACCGACTGGATCGTGGTAACCGGCGATGCGCTTGTCGACGCTGTCCTTGATTTCCTGCGGCAGGCCGTCGTAATTCAACAGCGCTTTCGGGTGTACGCCGATCATGCGGTTGATGATGAACTCCAGACGCGCCAGACCGACACCGGCGTTCGGCAACTGCGCGAAGTCGAAGGCGCGGTCCGGGTTGCCGACGTTCATCATGATTTTGAACGGCAGCTCCGGCATGGCGTCCACGGAGTTTTTCTTGACGTCGAAGCCCAGTTCGCCTTCGAAGATGTAACCGGTGTCGCCTTCGGCGCAGGACACGGTCACGCCCTGGCCATCCTTCAGCAGCTGGGTGGCGTTGCCGCAACCCACCACCGCCGGAATCCCCAGTTCACGGGCGATAATCGCCGCGTGACAGGTACGGCCGCCACGGTTGGTGACGATGGCGCTGGCGCGCTTCATCACCGGTTCCCAGTCCGGGTCGGTCATGTCGGAGACCAGCACGTCACCGGCCTGGACTTTGTCCATTTCCGAGACGTCCTTGATGATCCGCACTTTACCGGCGCCGATGCGCTGGCCAATGGCACGACCTTCCACCAGCACAGTGCCGGTTTCTTTCAGCAGGTAACGTTCCATGACGTTGGCCTGGGTGCGGCTTTTCACGGTTTCCGGGCGGGCCTGCACGATGTACAGCTTGCCGTCGTCACCGTCCTTGGCCCACTCGATGTCCATCGGGCAGCCGTAGTGCTTCTCGATGATCATCGCCTGCTTGGCCAGCTCGCTGACTTCAGCGTCGGTCAGGCAGAAACGTGCGCGCTCAGCCTTGTCGACATCGACGGTCTTCACCGAACGACCGGCCTTGGCCTCGTCGCCGTAGATCATTTTGATGGCTTTGCTGCCCAGGTTGCGACGCAGGATCGCCGGGCGACCCGCCTCCAGCGTGCCTTTGTGCACGTAGAACTCATCCGGGTTGACCGCGCCTTGGACGACGGTTTCGCCCAGACCGTAGGCGCCGGTGATGAACACCACGTCACGGAAACCGGATTCGGTATCGAGGGTGAACATCACGCCGGCGGTGCCGGTTTCCGAACGCACCATGCGCTGCACGCCAGCCGACAGGGCGACCAGTTTGTGGTCGAAGCCCTGGTGCACGCGGTAGGAGATGGCGCGGTCGTTGAACAGCGAAGCGAACACCTCTTTGGCGGCGCGGATAACGTTTTCCACGCCACGGATGTTCAGGAAGGTTTCCTGCTGACCGGCGAACGAGGCGTCCGGCAAGTCTTCGGCGGTGGCGGAAGAGCGCACGGCCACGGCCACGTCAGGGTTACCGGCCGACAGCGCGGCGAACGCGGTGCGGATCTCGGTATTCAGTTTTTTCGGGGAATTCGGCTTCCATGATCCATTGACGGATCTGTGCACCGGTCTTGGCCAGCGCGTTGACGTCATCGACGTCCAGGGCGTCGAGAGCCTTGTGGATCTGGTCGTTGAGGCCGCTCAGTTCGAGAAAGTCGCGATAGGCCTGCGCGGTGGTGGCAAAGCCGCCGGGGACCGACACACCGGCACCCGCCAGGTTGCTGATCATCTCGCCCAGGGATGCGTTCTTGCCCCCCACATGCTCAACATCGTGTTTGCCGAGCTTATCGAGGGAAACTACGTACTCTACCAAGGTGATCTCTCCACTAACTGTGTTGGAAAAGCTCAGAAACCGGCAGCTCGGGGGAGCGTTGGCCGGCTGTATGGCCTGGACCTGGAAAATAAGTGAGAATGCGGGCCAATGGCGGCCGGCAAATCGCGCCTATCATATCCAAGAATGCTCATTAGCTTAAGGCCCAAGGTGCAAATGAAACGATCTGCTTTCTTTATCTCCGATGGCACCGGCATTACCGCCGAAACCCTGGGTCAAAGCCTTCTGGCGCAGTTCGAAAACATTACCTTCACCAAGCTCACGCGGCCGTATATCGACAACGCGGACAAAGCGCGGGCCATGGTACAACAAATCAACAAAGCCGCTGAAACCGACGGCTTCCGCCCGATCATCTTCGACACCATCGTCAATCAGGACATCCGTGAGATTCTCGCAACGTCCAATGGTTTCATGATCGACATTTTCTCGACTTTCCTCGCCCCGCTCGAACAGGAGCTGACCGAGCATTCCTCCTACACCGTCGGCAAGTCGCATTCGATCGGCCACAACTCCAATTACATGGAGCGCATCGAAGCGGTGAACTTCGCTCTCGACAACGATGACGGCGCACGCACCCACTATTACGACAAGGCCGACCTGATACTAGTGGGCGTGTCGCGATGTGGTAAGACGCCGACGTGCCTGTACATGGCGATGCAATTCGGCATCCGCGCGGCCAACTACCCGTTGACCGAAGACGACATGGAGCGCCTGACCCTGCCGACCGCCCTGCGCGCCCATCAGCACAAGCTGTTCGGCTTGACCATCGACCCGGACCGCCTCACCGCGATTCGCAACGAACGCAAGCCCAACAGCCGCTATTCGAGCTATGCCCAGTGCGAATTCGAAGTGCGCGAAGTGGAAAACCTGTTCCGCCGCGAGAACATCCCGCACATCAACTCCACGCATTTTTCGGTGGAAGAGATTTCGGCGAAGATTCTGGTGGAGAAAGGCGTCGAACGGCGTTTCAAGTAACACCACTCGCCTCCTGTAGGAGCTGCCGCAGGTGCGATCTTTTGATGTTGATCGTTAACAGCAAGAGCAAAAGATCGCAGC
>NZ_JABULD010000509.1:0-9925 GCF_014060985.1 Pseudomonas sp. MD195_PC81_125 | reverse complement strand
TGCATTAATTTGTGCAGGAGTTGCCGCAGGCTGCGATCTTTTGATCTCTCAGGAGCACGCCACCTTGCGCGGCGGCAACTCCAGGCGATCACGAAACGCCAGATAATGTTTGAGCACCTGCACCGGCGCCTCGATCTGTGGATAGTGGCCGATGCCCGGCAACAACACCGTGTCGGCGCCGGCGATCAACTGGCGGTAACGCTCGACCATGTGCGCACCCGAGACCGGATCGACTTCGCCATCGATCACTCGCAACGGGATGTCATCACGCTGCATGGCCGCTACCCAGCGGTCGCGTTGCGCCCGGCGCTCGGGGATGTAGCCAATCAGTTTGTGCAGGATGCGCGGGCCGCGGTGGGTCTCGATCAGGCTCCAGAAATCATCCAGTTCGCTTTCGCTGGGGCCGGTTTGCGGGCCGAAAATCTGCCGAAAGCTTTTTACCAATGCATCACGGCTGAAGGCCCGGCCAATCATCCAGCCCAAAGGGCTGAGCAGCAACTTTTGCATCAGCACCGGGCGATGGGTTTCCGGGAACAGCCCGCCGTTGAGGAACACGCAACTGGCGACGGCGAGCCGGTTTTCGTAATGCCGCGCGAGCAGTTCCTGGGCGACGCTGTCGCCGTAATCGTGAGCCAGAATATGCAGAGGTTGCTCGACCTGCAGATGGGCCAGCAGCGCCTGTTGCAAATCGGCCTGTTCCAGCAGGCTGTAGCTGTGATGCAACGGTTTGGCCGAATCACCGAAACCGAGCATGTCACAGGCGATCACCCGATAGCGCTGGGCCAACGGCTGCCACAGGTAATGCCAGTCCCAACTGGCCGTCGGAAAGCCATGGATCAGCAACAGCGGCTCACCCTGCCCCGCCGTCCAGTAACGGATCGACTGGCCGCGAAAGACAAATGTCCGGCTGCGTTTGCGCCAGACACACAGAGGAATCTCGGCAAGAGGCATCAGAGTTTATATCCGGGGTCTTGTTTATCGAGTTTACGCAGCAACGCCGGCCAGGCCAGCGCGCCGCCCATGCCTTGAGCACTTTTGGTGACGCCGGCGATCATCGCTTTGGCGCCCGCCAGGATCTGCGGTTCGATGGCGATCAGTTCAGCACCGCCGGTCTGCGCCATGACCTGAATGTCGCAGGCGCGCTGGAAGGTGAACATCATCAGAAAGGTGTCGGCGATGGTGCCGCCACAGGTCAGCAGACCGTGGTTGTGCAGCATCAGGAAATTGTTCTCGCCCAGGTCGGCCTGCAAGCGCGCTTTCTCTTCGTGATTCAGCGCCACGCCTTCGTAGGCGTGATAGGCCAGGCTCGACAACACGAACAGCGACTGCTGGCTGATCGGCAACACGCCCTGCTTCTGCGCTGAAACGGCCACGCCGGACGCGGTGTGCGTGTGCAGTACACACACCACATCGTGCCGCACTTCGTGCACGGCGCTGTGGATGGTGTAACCGGCGGGATTGATTTCGTAGGGACTGTCCATGAGCTTGTTGCCGGCCTGATCGACTTTGACCAGGCTTGAGGCGGTGATCTCATGGAACATCAAGCCGAACGGGTTGATCAGGAAGTCTTCGGTGCCCGGGACCTTGGCGGAAATGTGGGTGAAGATCAGGTCGTCCCAGCCATGCAGGGCGACCAGTCGATAACAGGCGGCGAGATCGACCCGGGTCTGCCACTCCGCAGCACTGACCTGGTCTTTGACATTAACGGGCGACTGGACGGGGGCTACGCTCACTGTATGCACCTCTGCGTTCTTATTGTTTGGCACGTGTCAGCAGTCTAGTCAGCTCCCGGGGCTCACGTAGTTGCATTGCCAGCCAGCTTGATGACTGAGCGGGTCAGCCATGCAAACAGCTTGGATCCATGTCAAAGCAACGACGCCAACAAAGGCGCGGCGAACAGATTGAGCAGTCCCGTCAGCACCATCACCAGCCCGGCCACCGAGCCTTCTTCACCGCCCACTTCATGCGCCCGACTGACGCCGGCACCGTGCGCGCCAACCCCAAACAATGCACCGCGCGCCAAGGCACTGCGCAGCGGCAGCCACTTGAGCAGCACGCCGCCGAGCATCGCACCGAACACGCCGGTGAACATCACGAACACGGCCGTCAGTTCCGGCACGCCACCCAGATCCTGCGCCAGCGGCATGGCGAACGGCGTGGTGATCGAACGCGGCACCAGCGACATCGTGACTGAGGTATCCAGCGCCAGCGCCCTGGCCAGGCCAAACGAAGTAGCGATCGATGCCGCGCTGCCGGCGAGCATGCCCAGCAACAGCGCTGACCAGTGCCGCACCAGCAGACGTCGCTGCTGCCAGATCGGCACCGCGAAAGCGACGGTCACCGGCCCGAGCACCAGCATCAACCAATGGGTGTTGCTGGCGTATTCGGCATAGGCCGTGTGCAACGGTATGGCGAGCGCCAGCAGCAGCGCCGGCACCAGAATCAGCGGCGACAACAGATAACGCCCGGTACGCCGATAAATCCAGCGACTGAACAGATACGCCAACAGAGTGAAAGCGAGCCAGAACATCGGCATCCATTCAAGCTTCATGAGACCGCCTCAGGCGCACGGCCAACTCCACGGTAAAGGCCGTCACCAGCATCACCATCAGGGTGCTGGCGCCAATCACCAGCAGAATCCGCCAACCGTCATCACGCAGCAGTACGCCGTAGTCGAGCAGACTCATCAGTGCCGGAATAAAGAACAGCAGCATCTCGGCCATCAGCAAGCCGGCACCCAGTTGCAGCGCCGCCGGTTTGACCCAGCCAAACGCGAACGCCAGCAGCAACAGGGCCATGCCGATAACGCCACCGGGGATTGGCCAGGCCAGCCACGCGGCGATCTGGCAGCCGAGCAAATAGAGACCGAGCAACACGGCCAGTTCTGCTATCAGACGGGAAACATAAGTGAGGGATGCAGCGTTCATGATGGGCTCCTTACAGGGGCTTATTTTACGAAGCGGCCTGCCATCCCAGAAGCGAATTGTTAGACTCATGGCTATTCCAAAACGGAATCGGAAAATGGAATTCAAACAGCTGCGCAGTTTTGTCGAAGTCATGCGTCAAGGCGGCTTTACCCAGGCGGCGAAAACCCTGCACGTCAGTCAGTCGGCGGTGAGCAAACAAGTTGCGCAACTGGAGCAGAGCCTCGGCATTCCGTTGCTCGAACGGCTCGGCTCCCAGTTACACCTGACCGCTGCGGGCAGCGTGGTGCTGTCACACGCCGAGGGCATGCTGCGCTTGCGTCAGGAGTTGCTCAGCGAACTGGATGATCTGAGCCAACTGGCGCGCGGCGAATTGCGCCTCGGTCTGCCGCTGCTGGGCAGCGATGCGTTGTTCGCCGGTTTGTTCGCCGAATATCGGCGGCGCTATCCGAACATCAGCATTCAATTGCTTGAGGGCGGTAGCCGTAACGTCGAGCAGGCGGTGCTCAGCGGTGAACTGGAGTTGGGTGGCAGCTTGCTGCCCAAGGATCCGCAGTTCGATTTTCAGCCGTTCTGCGATGAGAAGCTCGACGCGTTGCTGCCGGTGGATCATCCACTGGCGGCGCGCGGTGAAATTGCTCTGGAGGAGTTGGCCGAAACACCGTTCCTGCTGTATCAGCGCAGCTTCGTACTCAATGACCGTCTATTGCAGGCGTGCCAGCAATTGGGCTTTACCCCGAAAGAAGGCGGGCGCAGTGGCCAGGCGGATTTTCTCGTGGCGCTGGTGGCGGCCGGGCAAGGCGTGGTGCTGTTGCCGAGCGTGGTCGCCCGGGCACTGGAGCGTCCGGGCGTGGTGCGCCTGACCTTGCGCGCGCCAGATTATCTGCGTTGGGATATCGCGTTCATCTGGCGTCGCGGCGCCTACCTGTCGAAAGCTGCCCAGGCCTGGCTGGCCCTGCTGCGCGAACGCGCGATCAACCCTTGAGCGCGGCGATCAGTTGCGCCAGCCAAGGCTCGGCATCGGTTTCAGGGGTCACGCTTTCGCTGGCGTCCAGACGCAGCATCTCCTGTACTTCGCGCACGCCCAGCTCGGCGAACAACTCGCGCATCTGCTCGCCACCGCCGCAAAACGTATCGCCGTAACTGGCATCGCCCAAACCGATCACCGCGCCGGGCAAACCGCGCCAGGCCATCGGCAATTGATCGCGAAGGCTGAAATAGAGCGGCTGCAGGTTATCCGGCAACTCGCCCATGCCGGTGGTCGAGGTCACCGCGAGAATCGCTTCAGGGCCGAACGCCTTAATATCCGCCAGGCTGGCGCGCGAGTTGTAGAAGGTTTCAAAACCGGCGTCTTTCAGCAGGTTCTGCGCGTGACGGGCGACTTCTTCGGCCGTGCCGTAAACCGAGCCGGAGAGGATGGCGACTTTCATCAATCTGATCCTGGAGCTGAAAAAAAAGAGCGGCGATAGTAGCAGTCCGACGCAAAAGCCGCGATCCAGGCCCGATTCGCCGTGATGGCCAGTAGACAGACCCGCTGGAACTTCTAGAATGCCAGCCATTATCGACACCGAAAGGATTCATTGATGATCAATGCCAGCCTGATGCAAATGGTGATCAACGCGTCGAACGATGGAATCGTCGTGGCCGAAAAGGAAGGCGAGCAGGACAACATCCTGATCTATGTGAACCCGGCCTTCGAACGCCTGACCGGTTACAGCAGCGAAGAGATTCTCTATCAGGACTGCCGTTTTCTTCAGGCCGGAGACCGCGATCAGCCGAGTCTGGAAAGGATTCGCGAAATGCTGCGTAACGGTGGCGCGTGTCGTGAAACATTGCGCAACTATCGCAAGGACGGCACGCCTTTCTGGAATGAACTGTCGCTATCGACAGTAAAAAACGCCGATGACGGCCAAACCTATATCGTCGGCGTGCAAAAAGACGTCACGGTTCAGGTCAAGGCGCAACAACGCGTCGCGCAACTGGAAGCGCAGGTTGCCGCCTTGCAAGCCGAACTCGCGGCGCTCAAAGCGACGAACGGCGAAAACAAAACGGCGAACTAAGTGTCAGTAACTACAATCACCAATGACTTTGTAACTATTTCTTTCGAGCCAGGCCATGCAACGCGACGCCCTCCTGACCCAGGATGAGCTGGATTTCATCCAGACCATGCAGCACAACCCGCAACTCAATGTGCGGGATGCGACGTCGAGCCTGTTGGTCAATGGCGGCTCGCAGATCCGTGACCTGCTCACGCGTCTGGCGGCTCATGAGCAAGTGACCATCCAGGCCAATTTCGAAAATCAGCAAATGACCTTTCCGCTGCACCTGGTGGAAGACGAATTTCACGCCTTGCACCTGCGTTTGGGCGTACCCAGCATTTACGAAGACGGGCCGATGGTTCGCCCTTGGCGTCTGACCCTCGAAGAGCCGGTCGCGCTGGAAAATGCCAAGGGCCAACCGGGGATGATGTGGGTGCATGAGGTATCGCACAAAGGCGTGCTGCTGGAAATGCGCAACAAGACCAAACCGCCCAAGCATTTCGCCCTGTGGTTCAGCCCGTCAGGTTATGAGCGGATCTCCCTGCGCGGCAATTTCGAGCGCGAAACCGAGCATGGCTTCTACGCTTACGAGCTGAGCCAGACCGATGCCGATGAAACCGAACGCCTGCGTCAGTTCATCCTGCAACAACACCGTCTGACCCACCCCGCCCTGCACACCTGATATTCAGGTATCCAGCGTCCCCGCGAGAAACTGCGTCATGCGCTGACGCATCGTCGCCCCTTCATTGCCCAGACAACCGATTGACGATCCGGCCAGACTATCCTGTGCCAGATCGGCAGCGTCGCCCGCGAGCATTACCTGACAGTCGAGACTCAAGGCCAGCCGATTCAGACGGCGCGGCAAATCCGGGGTGGGGGCGTGATTGGAAAACAGCACCAGCGCCTGTGGCTTGATCCGCTCGCAGACCAACGCCAATTCATCGAATGGCTGACCAGTGGTCAGCACTCGCACCCCCGCATCATTGCCACTGAGAAATAACGCGGCAACCAGTAACTCGAGTTCACGGCACTGACCGGCGAGCGCACTGACAATCACCTTGCGCGGTTGCGTGCCGCGCAGCGTGACAATGCGTTGCAAAACCCGCGCCCTCAGGAACCCGTCGAAAAACAGCCACTCGCTGGTCTGCCCAAAGGCATCCTGGCGTTGCAACATCTGCAGCCACAACGGCATGAGAATGTCCTGGAACACCACTGACAGCGAATATGAAGAGAAAATCTGGTTGTAGACCTGATCCAGCGCGCGGTCATCGAACGCGCTGACTGCAACCTGCACCTGTAGCTGCCACTGCGCGTAATCAGCCTGCACCAGATCATCAGGAATGATATGCGCCAGCACTTTCAGCGGCTCGGTCTTGGCGAGTATCTTGCCGACCTTGCTCACCGCCACGCCGCGGTCGATCCAGTCGACGATGCTGCGCACGCGCTCGATTTCGGTCATCGAATACAGCCGGTGCCCGCTTTCGGTGCGCGTCGGCTGAATCAAACCGTAGCGACGCTCCCATGCACGCAGCGTTACCGGGTTGACGCCGGTCAGGCGCGACACCTCACGAATAGGGAACAACTCTTCGCGCTCAAGTGCGACAGAGGCCTGCAAAGCAGAGTCAGCGTCCGTGATAACAGCCATTGTGCAGGTGCATCCACTCGGTAGATTTGGATCCCATTCTACCTCCGATGCCCTCTATCGGTTCAACCCCATGAACAGAGACGAAAGTCTCTGAAACTGTCATTAAAATCAGGAATAATCCTTGCTTGTCAAAAAGCGCAGGCTCCTACCCCCGCCTGCGTATTGCGAAACTCTTACCCGGAGCGACGCACTCGGAATACGGAGATACACAATGTCTACTTCCCCCGTCACGCTGATGGTTGCGCGTCGCGTCGCCGATGGCCGCTATCAGGACCTGATTGCCTGGCTGCGCGAAGGCGAACAACTGGCCACTGACTTTCCCGGTTACCTGGGCTCCGGCGTGCTCGCTCCGCCACCCGGTGACAACGAATTCCAGATCATTTTCCGCTTTGTCGACGAACAGACCCTGCATGCCTGGGAGCACTCGGTCTCGCGTACCGCGTGGCTCGCGCGGGGCAGCGATCTGTTCGCGCATCCCAAAGAACATCGGGTCAGCGGCATCGAAGGCTGGTTCGGCGCGGCCGGTCAGCGGCCACCGCGCTGGAAACAGGCCGTGGCCATCTGGCTGGCGTTCTTTCCGGTATCGCTGCTGTTCAACTTTGTTCTCGGGCCGTTGCTCGGCGACATGAGCCTGCTGCCGCGGGTGTTGATCAGCACGGCGTGCCTGACGCCGTTGATGGTGTATTTCTTTATTCCGCTGTCGACGCGGCTGCTGGCCAACTGGTTGAACGCTGTGCCGGCGCGACCTTTGCCTGCAACACCCTCTACGCAGAATCGCTAAAGATCGCAGCCTCGTTGCACTCGTCAGCTCCTACGGTGAAGGCGCCCCTGTAGGAGCTGCCGAAGGCTGCGATCTTTTCGCCAGCGTCGCTGTTATAGTTTTTGCTCCAAACGCGACGCGAGCCATTCATGACCAATTCCTCCGCCCCGATTCTCATCACCGGTGCCGGCCAGCGTGTCGGTCTGCACTGCGCGCAGCGTTTGCTTGAAGACGGCCATCAGGTCATTTTCACCTACCGCAGCGAACGTCCCGGCGTGCAAGCGCTGCGGGATCTGGGCGCGATCGGAGTGTTCGCCGACTTCTCCAGCGAAGCGGCCATTCTCGCCTTCATCGATGAACTGAAAACCCATACCGACCGCTTGCGCGCCATCGTCCACAACGCCTCCGAATGGCTGGCGGAAACCCCAGGCAACGAAGCCGAAGCCTTCGTACGCATGCTCAACGTGCACATGCTCGCGCCGTACCTGATCAACCTGCACTGCGCCGACCTGCTCAAGCGCTCGACACCGGCCGACATCATCCATATCAGCGACGACGTCACCCGCAAGGGCAGCAGCAAGCACATCGGTTATTGCGCCAGCAAGGCCGGGCTCGACAGCCTGACCCTGTCCTTCGCCGCGCGCTATGCGCCGGCAATCAAGGTCAACGGCATCGCGC
Organism: Pseudomonas sp. MD195_PC81_125; assembly: GCF_014060985.1. Taxonomy (NCBI): domain Bacteria; kingdom Pseudomonadati; phylum Pseudomonadota; class Gammaproteobacteria; order Pseudomonadales; family Pseudomonadaceae; genus Pseudomonas; species Pseudomonas sp. MD195_PC81_125. The sequence continues at coordinate 1,879 of NZ_JABULD010000509.1, read as the reverse complement.
CGGCCCTGCTATTGTTCAATCCCGATGACGACGCGGCGTACCGCGCCAAGGCGCTGGCCAAATCCGCGCTGGGCATCGAACCCGGCAGCGAAGTGATCTACCAGAGCCTGCGCTATCTGCTCGACAACCCCTATGTCACCGGTACGACCCTGACCGTCAACGGCGGACGGCACGTCAAATAAGTTGCTGCGCGAGGATCTCCCATGAGCCGTACCCTGCCCGAGAATTACCGCGAGATCCTCATCGGCCTCGGTGAAGACCCCGACCGCGAAGGCCTGCTCGACACTCCGCTGCGCGCGGCCAGGGCCATGCAATACCTGTGTCACGGCTATGAACAGCGTGTGGAGGAGATCGTCAACGGCGCGCTGTTTGCCTCTGACAGCGATGAGATGATCATCGTCGCCGACATCGAGCTCTACTCGTTGTGCGAACATCACCTGCTGCCCTTCATCGGCAAGGCCCATGTGGCTTATATTCCAACCGGCAAGGTGCTGGGGCTGTCGAAGATCGCGCGGCTGGTGGACATGTTCGCCCGGCGCCTGCAGATTCAGGAAAACCTTACCCGGCAGATTGCCGACGCAGTGCAACAGGTCACCGATGCCGCTGGCGTCGCGGTGGTCATCGAGGCCCGGCACATGTGCATGATGATGCGCGGTGTCGAGAAACAGAATTCGACCATGAACACCTCGGTCATGCTCGGCGCCTTTCGCGACTCGAGCAACACTCGCCAGGAGTTCCTGCAATTGATTGGACGGAGCAAGTAAATGTCACAACTTCAACCGGGAATGGCGCGCATCCGGGTCAAGGATCTGCGCTTGCGCACCTTTATCGGGATCAACGAGGACGAGATCCTCAACAAACAGGATGTGCTGATCAACCTGACCATCCAGTACGCCGCGCAGGAAGCGGTGCGCGACAACGACATCGATCACGCGCTGAACTACCGCACCATTACCAAGGCGATCATCGCCCACGTCGAGGGCAATCGTTTTGCGCTGCTCGAACGCCTGACCCAAGAGCTGCTGGATCTGGTGATGAGCAATACCGCCGTGCTTTACGCCGAAGTCGAAGTCGACAAGCCGCATGCCCTGCGATTTGCCGAGTCGGTGTCGATCACCCTCGCGGCCAGCCGCTGAGCGCGTCTGGCGCATTGCTCGCCAGACTTTTATCATCCGCGCCACGAATAGACTGCACAGAGCCCATCATGACCGAGCAACAACGCCTCGAACTCGAAGCCGCCGCCTTCCGCCGGCTGGTCGCCCATCTGGACAGCCGCAAGGACGTGCAGAACATCGACCTGATGAACCTTGCCGGGTTCTGCCGCAACTGCCTGTCCAAGTGGTACAAGGCCGCCGCCGATGACCGTCAGATCGAGGTCAGCCTCGATGACGCCCGCGAAGTGGTTTACGGCATGCCGTACGCCGAATGGAAAGCCCAATACCAGCAAGAAGCCAGCGCCGAACAACAGGCGGCGTTCGCCAAAGGAAAACCCAATGAGTGATCTGAACACCCTGCGCGCCAGCCTCAACAGCGGCGAACACGCTTTCGCCGATACCCTGGCCTTCATCGCTGCCGGTTATGACTACCAGCCGCAAGCGTTCAAAAACGGTGGCGTGGAAAACGCTGCCGGGCAGAACGAAGGTTCGTGCAAGACCCTGGGTCTGGCACTGCTGGAAGGCTTGAGCGATGAAGAAGCGCTGCTGGCATTCGGCGAGCATTACCGCTCGGTGCTGGCGACGCCTGAAGGCAGTGACCACGGCAATATCCGTGCGCTGATCAAGCACGGTCTGGCCGGTGTGAAGTTCGAAGCACAGCCGCTGACCCGCCGCTGATTCAAGATCAAAAGATCGCAGCCTGCGGCAGCTCCTACACTGATCCC
>NZ_JABULD010000296.1:0-17622 GCF_014060985.1 Pseudomonas sp. MD195_PC81_125 | reverse complement strand
GTATTCCTCTACGGGAAGTAGCCTTTCCATCAAGTCGCTGTAACTGAGGTGTTCGCCTATCAGCATCAGGTCGATGTCACTGCCGCCATGCTCGTTGCCCTTGGCGACGGAGCCGTAGATAAATGCCCACACCAATTGATCGCTCACTGGAGCCAAGGCCGCACGTAACTGCTCTGCAATACCAAAAGTTTTGCGCACGATCCCCAGCAGTTCTGCATAGATGGGACATTCGGAGTTGGCTTGGTAGTGCGTCTGGTTACCCCGACGACTCATTGTAAGAATGCCTGCACCGTGCAGACGCTCCAGTTCTCGCATGACACTGCCCTTGCCGACCTGTGCCCAGCGAGATATTTCGTTGGCGTAGAAGCTCTGATCCGGTTTGCCATACAACATGGCCAATACCTTCTGCTGGGTCGCGGTAAAGAGAGCATCGCTGAGCGGGATAGCCGGCATGGTTAACTCTTTAAGTCCCAAAAAGGGAACGATAGGTCCCTTTTTGGGAACTTTCAACTCTGCCTATTCGAGTGTCGATGGATCTGCTTCCCTTTTCGTGAGTAGACCAGCCCGACCGCTGATAAGCAGCGACGCCTCGAGAATATCCCGCCAAAGAACAGCCCAACAGACACCAAAGCCTTTTAAATCACAGCTTCGGAACTTGCCTACAGACTCCGGGGAAGTCTTCCGAACATTGCGCTCGCAAAGATTGTCCCCCCCCCAACCGATCGCCCAAGAAAAAGCCGCGCATGTAGCGCGGCTTTCAAATGTGGTGGGCCCACACGGACTTGAACCGTGGACCAAAGGATTATGAGTCCTCTGCTCTAACCAACTGAGCTATAGGCCCTCAGTAGGTCGCGGATTATAACGACGGTTTCTCGGCTGTGCTATCCGAATAATCCGATATGGTTACACGAAGAAACGTTGCGGCGAATTCTTCCGGGGGCAGTGGCAGGCTGACGATGTAGCCCTGAATCTGTTCGCAGCCCTCAGCCGCCAGAAATTGCTGTTGCGCCTGGGTTTCCACGCCCTCGGCAATCACGGTGAATTGCATGCTCCGGCCCAGGGCGATGATCGCGCGGACGATCGCCGCGTCGTGCGGGTCGTCGGGCAGTCCGCGAACAAAAGACTGGTCGATCTTGAGGATGTCCAGCGGCAGGCGTTTGAGGTAACTGAGTGATGAATAACCGGTGCCGAAGTCGTCGATCGCCAGTTGTACACCCAGGTGTTTGAGCTGGTGCAGCACCGCCAAGGCCTCTTCGGCCTGACTCATGATGAAGTTTTCGGTAATTTCCAGTTGCAGTAAATCCGGCTGCAAACGGTTGTCCCTGAGCAGTTGTTCGATACGCCCGAGCAGATTCGGCTGGCGCAGTTGCGCACCGGCGAGGTTGACTGACAGCGGGCCGAGGCTGTCGTAGATCTGATTCCACTCGAACATCTGCCGGCAGGCGGTCTCGAGTACCCAATCACCGATCTGCAAGATCATGCCGTTCTCTTCGGCCAGCGGAATGAAGTGCTCGGGCGGCACTTCGCCGAAGGTCGGGTGGCGCCAGCGGATCAGTGCTTCGGCGCCGACCAGGCGATGGTCGTCGAGGCTGATTTTCGGCTGGTAGTAGAGGAACAACTCTTCGCGTTCGATGGCCCGGCGCAGTTCGTGTTCCAGTGCCACGCGTTCGCTGGCTTGGGCGGTGAGGTCGCGGGTGTAGCTTTCGACGCGGTTGCGGCCCTTGGCCTTGGAGCGGTACATCGCGGCGTCGGCGTTTTTCACCAGAGTTGCAACGTCGCAGCCATCCCGTGGGTAGAGGCTGGTGCCGATGCTGGCACTGATGAAAAACTCGTGCTCACCGGCCTGAAACGGTGCGCCAAAGCAGTTGAGCAGTTTGATTGCGATGTTGTCGGCATCACTGGCTTGTTGCAGGCCCGGCAGCAGGATAATGAATTCATCCCCGCCCAGTCGGGCGACGGTGTCGATATCGCGCAATTGCTCCTTCAGGCGTACGGCAATGCCTTTGAGCAACAGGTCGCCAACCGGGTGCCCAAGGCTGTCGTTGATGTGTTTGAAACGGTCGAGATCGAGAAACAGCACGGCGCCCTGACCGCCATTTTCCTGCTGACTGTTCAGCGCGGTGAGCAGGCGACTTTCGAACAGGGTGCGATTCGGCAGGCCGGTGAGTGGGTCGTGGTGCGCTTGATAGTCGAGTTTGGCTTGCGCGTGTTTGAGGCTGGAGATGTCAGCAAACACCGCGACGAAGTGGGTGATGAATTTGTCGCGGTTGCGCACGGCGCTAATGGTCAGCCAGCTCGGGTACAGCTCGCCGTTCTTGCGCCGGTTGGAAATCTCGCCTTGCCAGTGACCCTCGTCGGTCAACTGGTGCCACATCGCCGCGTAAAACGCGCTGTCATGCAGGCCGGAGGCGAGCAGGCGCGGGGGTGTGGCCGAGGGCTTCGCTTTCGCTGTAGCCGGTAATTTCGGTGAACGCACGGTTCACCGCGCTGATGTGCTGCTGGGTGTCGGTGATCAGCACGCCCTCGGCGGTGCTCTCGAAAACGGTGGCGGCCTGTTGCAGCTTTTCCTGCATCAGATGGCGTTCGGTGATGTCCCGGGCGATAGTCAGCATACAGTCTTCTTCGCCGATCGGCAGCGGTCGGCTGGACACTTCGCACAGGCGGATCTGCCCGTCGCTGCGGCGGATATGGCAGGTGAAGTCGCGCACGAAGCCGTCGCGGTGCAGCAGGTCGAGCATCTGCTTGCGTTCGTTGAGGTTGACCCAGATCCCCAGGTCCAGCGCCGAGCGATCCACCGACATCGCGCTATTGAATCCGGTGATGCGGCTGAAGCCCTCGTTGACTTCCAGCAGCAAGCCATCGCTCTGACGCGACAGCAGCAAGCCGTCCGGTGAGGCATGAAAAGCCTTGGCGAACTTCTCTTCGGAGGTTTGCAGTTGTTGTTGGGTTTCCTTGAGCTGAGTGATGTCGCGCACCACCACCACCAGCGCTGGAGTGGTGTCGAGGTCGAAGGGTTCGGCGGAGATCAGGCCGGTGAATACCTGACCGTTGTTGCGGCGAAAGGGCATCTCCAGGTTGCGGATGCTACCGGCCTGCAAGCGCTGGAGCAGTCCCGGCCCGACCCCGGGAATGCCCCAGATGTTGAGTTCCGTGGCGGTCTGGCCTATGACTTCTTCGGCCTTCAGGCCGATCTGTTCTTCAAAGGCTTCGTTGACCTCCAACAGGCAGCCATCGGACAGCCTCGCGATGACCAGAATGTCCGGGCATTGCTGGAACACTGAAGCGAACTTTTGCTCCGACAGCCGCAATGCTTCTTCTGTCCGTTTGGTTTCGCTGATGTCGATCATCAGCCCGCGCATCACCGGCTCATGGCCGTGCTCGATCAGGCTGACAATATCGCGCACCCACAGGCAGCGACCGTCTGCGGTAATCACCCGATAATCGAGGGTGTGATCGCGCCCTTCGCGCACCGCCTCATCGCAGATGGCCTGGGCACGCGTCAGGTCGGCGGGGTGGATGATGTTGCGCCAGAAACCCGGAATCAGCCAGTGCGCCTGTGGATAACCGAGCAGATCCTCGGCATGCGGCGACACATAGCTGTAGGTGAAGTCGCTCATGCGCGCTTCCCAGGCGATGGCCGACAGGCTCTCCACCAGTCCGCGGTAGTGGTATTCGCTGCTGCGCAATTCCTGTTCGAGGTCGACGCGGCGGGCAATTTCCGAACTCAGGCGGCGATTGATGCGAATGACCACAGCCAGGATGATCATCAGCAATAACAGGCCCGGCAGGCCGTAAATCAGCAAATCCGACCAGAATGTCCGATGATCGAGGACATTGCCGACCCAATGTTCCTGAATGCTGCTGATTTCCTCCGGGCTCATGTCCGCCAGGACCTTGTCCAGAATGCCCACCAGCATTTTGTTGTCACGGGGCACGCCCATGGCCAACTGGTAGCGATACGGGGTTTCGCCGCTTACGTATAAACCGTCGAGCTTGAGTTGGCGCAGGCTCCAGACGCTGGAGGCGAGATCGCCGACGACCGCATCTACTTCATCGGTAGCCAGGGCCTGCAAGGCCGAGCTGACATTGGGCATGGCCACCAGATTCAGGTCCGGATGGTGGGTGCGCAGGAGTTCGTGGGGGGCGTAGTTTTCCACCACGGCGATCTTCAGTCCGTACAGGTCTTCGATTTTGCGCGGTTGCGCGCCGCCGATATGGGCGAGGATCACGATCGGGAAATCGAGATAAGGGCGAGTAAACGACAGATAGTTCTGGCGCTCGGGCGTGGACATGATCCCAGGCAGCAGATCGATCTTGCCGGTTTTCACCTGCGCCAGCACCTCAGTCCAGCTCGACGGCTCGACCGGGGTGAGTTTGACGGCCAGGCGCTGGCGGATCACGTCGATGTAATCAGCGGCCAGACCTTGATAGCGATTCTGTTCATCACGGAACTCGAACGGCGGCCACGAGGCGTCTACACCCAGGCGCAAGTCCGGGTGAGCCGCGAGCCAGCTACGTTCTTCATCGGTCAGAGTCAGCGCGTTAGCCGTTGCGGTCCAGATCATCAGTGACAGCAAGAAAAGCACGGGCGCCAGTCTGGGCATAACCGTCTCGTTAGGGCACGGGATTGATTGTTTCGAGTGTAGACGGGGTATGCGGGGGAGGGGCGGTGCGAGGGATTTAATCTGCCGTATAAAACAAAACCCCCGGCCTGGGCCGGGGGTTCTGGTATCACTCGTCGAGGAAGGAGCGCAGATGCTCGCTTCGCGTCGGGTGGCGCAGCTTGCGCAGCGCCTTGGCTTCGATCTGACGGATCCGCTCGCGCGTTACGTCAAACTGTTTGCCCACTTCTTCGAGTGTGTGGTCGGTGTTCATGTCGATACCGAAGCGCATGCGCAGTACTTTGGCTTCACGGGCAGTGAGGCCGGACAGCACTTCGCGGGTGGCTTCTTTCAGGCTTTCAACGGTTGCCACATCGATTGGCGACTGCATGGTCGAGTCTTCGATGAAGTCACCCAGATGAGAGTCTTCGTCATCACCGATCGGGGTTTCCATGGAGATCGGCTCTTTAGCGATCTTCAACACCTTGCGGATCTTGTCCTCAGGCATTTCCATGCGTTCGCCCAGTTCTTCCGGAGTCGGTTCACGACCCATTTCCTGCAGCATCTGGCGGGAAATACGGTTGAGCTTGTTGATCGTCTCGATCATGTGCACCGGAATACGAATGGTGCGAGCCTGGTCGGCGATCGAGCGAGTGATCGCCTGACGGATCCACCAGGTGGCATAAGTCGAGAACTTGTAACCACGACGGTATTCGAACTTGTCCACCGCTTTCATCAGACCGATGTTGCCTTCCTGGATCAGATCGAGGAATTGCAGGCCGCGGTTGGTGTACTTCTTGGCGATCGAGATCACCAGACGCAAGTTGGCTTCAACCATCTCTTTCTTCGCGCGGCGGGCCTTGGCCTCACCGATCGACATGCGACGGTTGATGTCCTTGATTTCAGCGATGGTCAGACCGGTTTCGGTTTCCAGCGCAATCAGCTTCTGCTGGCAACGGATGATGTCTGGCTGCACGCGACCAATGGCTTCGGCGTATTTGCTCTTGCCTTTGGCCAGGGCGTCGGACCAGCTTTCGTCGACTTCATTGCCCGGGAACTGACGCAGGAAATCGGCGCGTGGCATACGTGCATCACGGACGCACAGTTGCATGATCGCGCGCTCTTGCTGACGCAGGCGATCCAAGGCACTGCGAACACGCTCGACCAAGGCTTCGAATTGCTTCGGCACCAGTTTGATCGGCATGAACAGCTCGGCCAGGGCCAGCAACTCGGCAACGGCGGCCTTGTTGTGACGACCGTGCTTTTTCAGGGCCTTGCGGGTGATTTCCATCTGGTCGGAGACAGCGCCGAAACGCTGCGCAGCGATGACCGGATCCGGACCGCTTTCGGCTTCTTCTTCGTCATCCGAAGCTTCGGCGTCATCGTCGTCGGTATCGTCGTCAGCCTTGGCGGCTTTCGCGTCGATCGGCGGTGGCACTTCGGCAGCAGGCGGCGCAATGCCGTCGTCCGGGTCGATGTAACCGCTCAGAACGTCGGACAGGCGACCACCTTCGGTGGTGACGCGAGTGTACTCGGAGAGAATGTGGTCAACCGTGCCTGGGAAGTGCGCGATAGCGCTCATCACTTCACGGATGCCTTCTTCGATACGCTTGGCGATTTCGATTTCGCCTTCACGAGTCAGAAGCTCGACCGTACCCATTTCACGCATGTACATGCGCACCGGGTCAGTGGTGCGACCGATATCGGTCTCCACCGCGGCCAACGCGGCGGCTGCTTCTTCCGCAGCGGCCTCGTCGGTATCGGCGTCGGCCAACATAAGGGCGTCCGCATCCGGAGCACTCTCGTGTACGGGGATCCCCATGTCGTTAATCATGCGGATGATGTCTTCCACCTGCTCCGGATCTGAAATATCCTCGGGCAGGTGGTCGTTGACCTCGGCGTAAGTCAGATACTTCTGCTCACGACCCAGTTTGATCAACTCAATAATACGAGACTGCTGTTGCGCTTTTCCGGACATAACACCCTATCCACTGAAGGTCTTGGCGGGCAAAAAACAAGCCGAGGATTATACCTGAGCTATGACCTCACGCGCCAGTTGAGGTCGGGTTTGATGCGGAAACATTGCGACTTAATAGGTCGCGCAGTTGATTTTTCTCTTCGGCGCTCAGTTCGCTTTGACGCGCTTTCCTGAGCAACTGTTCCAGATTTCGCTCGCGTTGGCGGGCTGACAAGCTAGTAATGGTGTCGAAAAACTGTTGTTCAAGGTTTTCTCCGTCAATCAGCCACTCCTTTTCCGCCAACGCCTTGAGCAAGCGACCCTGTTCAGTGCCATGCCATCGCGCGATCAACTGAAATGAGTTTAGCTTGGGATTCTTCTGTACGGCTTCGAGCAGCGCCACAAGCAACTGGGCATTGGTCTGATTTTCGTCCGCAATGTGCCCGGCGTCTTCGACGCGTTCGGCCAGTTGCGGGTGGTGCAGCAATGTACGCAGGGCGGTCAGCGTCGGCGACTCGACACCAATCGGCGTGCGTGGGCGCTGTTGATCGCGATCGCCGCCACGCTTGCCGTTCTTGTCCCAGGGTTTCTTGTCCCATTTCTTGCCGCCGGCGCCGGGTTTCTTTGGCGTCCACTCCTGCTGCGGCACATACATGTCCTGTGCCTGCGGCTGATGGTAGTCGCTGTAGTCCGGCATTGCGTCGTAATCGATGCCCGGATCGTAGGCCGGAGGAGCTTCCTGCGGCGCACTTTGCGCAAGCTGGCTGACCGTTTCGCTGCTCAGGCCGGTGATTTCGGTCAGGCGCTGACGCATCAGAATGCGCAAGTTGGCGCCGGGCACTTTGTCGATCAGCGGCGCGGCGAGGGTAGCCATGTGGGCCTTGCCTTCGAGCGAGCGCGGATCGGCTTCCTCGGTCAGTTGCTGGAAGAAATAGTCTGCCAGCGGCTGCGCATGCTGATTGATGCGAGCCTTGAAGGCGTCAGTGCCTTCGGCGCGAACCAGCGTATCCGGGTCTTCGCCTTCGGGTAGAAACAGGAAGCGCGCACGGCGCCCGTCCTGCAGGCACGGCAGTGTCGCCTCCAGTGCGCGCCATGCCGCATTGCGGCCAGCCTGGTCGCCATCGAAGCAGAACAGAACGTTGGGCACGACGCGAAACAGGCGCTTGAGGTGCTCTTCGCTGGTCGCCGTGCCCAAGGTTGCGACGGCATTGCGCAAGCCTTGCTGGGCGAGGGCTATGACGTCCATGTAACCCTCGACGACGATGATTTCGTCGAGGTTGCGGTTGTTCTTGCGTGCTTCATAGAGGCCGTAGAGTTCCTGGCCTTTATGGAAGACCGGGGTTTCCGGCGAATTCAGGTATTTCGGCTTGTCGTCACCCAGTACCCGGCCACCGAAAGCGATGATCCGGCCGCGGGTATCGCGGATCGGGAACATCACGCGATCGCGGAAGCGGTCATAGCGTTTGCCGGTTTCGGCGTTCTCGATCAGCAGGCCGGCGTCGATCATGGCCTTCTGCTGCAACGTGTCGCTGCTCAAGTGCTTGAACAGATTGTCCCAGCCCGGCGGCGCAAAGCCGAGACCGAAGTCCCGGGCGATCTCGCCGGTCAGACCGCGGCCCTTGAGGTAATCCACCGCAGCCTTGCGCGCCGGATGGCTCTTGAGCGCCTGGCGGTAAAAGTCGGCGGCGGCGGTGAGCAGCGGATACAGCGGCGAGTCGGTTGGCTGTCGCGGTTTGTGCGGACGGCCGCTTTCTTCGCGGGGGACTTCCATGCCGGCGGCCTTGGCCAGGTCCTCGACAGCCTGGGGGAAATCCAGGTTGTCGTGGTCCATGAGAAAGCCGAGGGCGTTGCCGCCGGCGCCGCAGCCGAAGCAGTAATAGAACTGCTTGTCGGGGCTGACGCTGAACGACGGGGTTTTCTCTTTGTGGAACGGGCAGCAGGCGGTGTAGTTCTTGCCGGCCTTTTTCAGTTGCACGCGCGAGCTGACCACGTCGACGATGTCGGTGCGGTTCAGGAGGTCGTCAATAAAGCTCTGGGGAATCAGCCCGGCCATGGCGTTCTCGTCTGCGCTGTAATGAGTCCGATGCGAAGGGCGGCCGGACACGGGTCTTGAGTGAAGCGCACAAAATGGGCGGTTCGACCGGTCGGTGCGTATTCGCTATCGGGAAGTGTATCTGCCGAAAATCCACTGACGTTAGTAACCATCAGTCTTCGACTATTTGAAAGTGTTGCGCTGAATCCGCTGACGGCCGATAAATGGCCTCGGATAGCTCAATAAAGCGGGCACGCATGGAGGTGCCTTGGGCTGATCGTCGTGAGAGGAATCAGTGGGTGTGCTCGTCAGTAGCCTTGAAAGGCTCGTCAGAAAAGACGTGCACCGCTGGCAAAAGAGCCAGGTCTGACGCGTGAAGCAGATTTGTCTCGGTCGCGTGTGCGGCTTCGACGGTGAAGCATCAAGCGTTTTACGCAAATGCCATTAGCCCGGCTGAAGGCCGGGCTTAGGCAAGAAGCTTGCTACGAACGTCTGTGTATTAGTACAGACGAACGGCGCGGCGCTGTTCGCGCTGAACTTTCTTGGCGTGACGCTTAACAGCGGCTGCTGCTTTGCGCTTACGCTCAGAAGTTGGCTTCTCGTAAAATTCGCGGCTACGAACTTCAGCCAGTACACCGGCTTTTTCGCAGGAGCGCTTGAAACGACGCAGAGCTACGTCGAAGGGTTCGTTCTCTTTAACTTTGACGGCTGGCATCCAGAGCTACCTTCATTCATTACCGGGGTCAACATCCTCGCGGCAAAAGAGCACTTGAAGACGTCGGTTTTTAAGGGTTGCGGATGTTAACCCCTCATCGCTCGGAATGCAAAGCCTCTGATCGAAAACCGCTAGTCGGGGCATCGCGTGGCGACTATTATGCGCGCCTTCGAATTCAGCCTAAACAAGGCGCAAACCCATGCTAGTACTGGGATTAGAAACCTCCTGCGACGAAACCGGCGTCGCATTATACGACAGTGAACGCGGCCTGCTGGCCGACGCGCTGTTCAGCCAGATCGACCTGCACCGCGTCTATGGCGGCGTGGTGCCGGAGCTGGCCTCGCGTGACCACGTCAAACGCATGCTGCCCTTGATTCGTCAGGTGTTGGCCGAGGCCGACTGCGTGCCGACCGAGATCGATGCGATCGCCTACACCGCGGGCCCGGGCCTGGTCGGCGCGCTGCTGGTCGGTGCCTCGTGCGCTCAGGCGCTGGCGTTTGCCTGGGGTATTCCAGCACTTGGTGTGCACCACATGGAAGGCCACTTGCTGGCGCCGATGCTGGAGCCCAAACCGCCGGAATTTCCGTTCGTCGCTTTGTTGGTGTCCGGTGGGCACACGCAACTGGTTCAGGTCGATGGCATTGGCCAATACAGCCTGCTCGGCGAGACCCTCGACGATGCCGCCGGTGAAGCGTTCGACAAAACCGCGAAAATGATGGGCCTCAATTATCCGGGCGGGCCGGAAATCGCCAAGCTGGCCGAGAAGGGCGTTGCGGGACGTTTCACCTTCCCGCGTCCGATGTGTGATCGCCCGGGTCTGGATTTCAGCTTCAGTGGCTTGAAGACCTTTGCCCTCAACACCTGGCAGCAATGCGTCAGCGCCGGGGACGACAGCGAGCAAGCCCGTTGCGACATTGCGCTGGCGTTCCAGCAGGCCGTGGTGGAGACTTTGACCATCAAATGCAAGCGGGCCCTGAAACAGGCAAGCATGAAACGTCTGGTGATCGCTGGCGGCGTCAGTGCCAACAAGGCGTTGCGTGTTTCGCTGGAAAAGATGCTCGGCGATATGAAGGGCGATGTGTTTTACGCCCGTCCCGAGTTTTGCACCGACAATGGCGCGATGATCGCGTTTGCCGGTTGTCAGCGTTTGCAGGCCGGTCAGCAGGAAAGTCTGGCGATCAGCGTGCAGGCGCGCTGGCCGATGGAGCAGTTGTCGGCGCTGTAATGTGCGGCGCTCATGGGCGGTATTTAAAAATGCCGTTCGCGCCCGGCAAACAGGTCGCGTAGATTGCCGCGGTGGCGCCAGACGATCAGAAGCGTCAGCGCGCTCATCGGCAGCAGCGCCTCCGGCTCTTGCCATGCAAGTAGGGGCAAGGTCAGGGGCGTGGCGATCAGCGCCGCCAGCGAGCTGGTACGGGTCAGGTAGAACGTCAGCAGCCAGGCGCACACCGCCAGCAGCGCGGCGGGTGGATACAGGCCCAGCAGCATGCCGGCAGCCGTGGCGACGCCTTTGCCACCGCGAAAACGGAAATACAGCGGGAACAGGTGACCGATCACGGCGCACACGCCGATCCAGGCCTGATCCTGCAGCGAAAGGCCAGCGGCTGCTGCGATCAGCACCGGCAACAGGCCTTTGCACAGATCACCGAGCAAGGTCAGGATCGCCAGTTTGCGACCGGCCAGGCGCAGCATGTTGGTGGCGCCGGCATTACCCGAGCCACTCATTCGCGGGTCCGGATTTCCGGTCAGGCGGCTGAGCAAAATGGCGAAGGACAGAGAGCCGAGCAGGTAGGCGAGGGTCGCCAGTAACCAAAACATGCTAACTATTCCGGGCGAGGACGCCCTGATTCTAACGGCGCATTGCGCCCTTGTCGTGCAGCGGAGAAAAGTGCTTGGACAGAGTGTTTATCGAGGGCCTGGAAGTCGACACCGTGATCGGTGCCTATGACTGGGAGCGCGGCATCCGTCAGTGCTTGCGTCTTGATCTGAGCTTCGCCTGGGACAATCGTCCGGCTGCGGCCGGTGACGACCTGACTCTGGCGCTCGATTACGCCAGCGTTTCCACGCGCATCCAGGCCTTTGCCGAACAAGCGCAATATCAATTGGTCGAGACCTTTGCCGAGCGTCTGGTCGAAGTGCTGATGACCGAGTTCAAGATTACCTGGGTTCAACTGAAACTGACCAAGCCGGGCGCCGTGCCGGCCGCCAAGGGTGGCGTGGGTGTGGAGATCGAGCGCGGATGTCGCTGACTCAGGTGTACCTCGGGCTCGGTAGCAATATCGAGCGCGAAACCCATTTGCGCGCCGGGCTCGACGCTTTGGCGACATTTCTGGTGGATATCCGCTGTTCGGCGGTGTTCGAGAGCCAGCCAGTGGGAATCAAGAGCGGGCCGTTCTTCAATTTCGTAGTCTCGGCATTGACCGATCTGCCGTTGATGGAACTGGATCGACGCCTGAAATTCATCGAGGCCGATAATGGTCGCTATGCCCCTGATCGCAAGGGCTTGCCGCTGGATATCGATGTGCTGTTGTACGGTGATCTGACGGGTAATTTCGACGGTTTGATCCTGCCGCGTGCCGAAATTCTGAAAAACGCCTTTGTGCTGTGGCCGCTGTCGCTGATTGCGCCGGACCGGGTGCATCCGGGTGTGGGAAAAAACTTCGCGACGTTGTGGGCCGAGGCGCAGATTGATCAGGTGTTGGCACCGGTGGGGTTTGAATGGCGGGGCGAGCAATTGACCCCGCCGAGTCTTTAAAAGCAAAAGATCGCAGCCTGCGGCAACTCCTACACAGGGATTCGCGTTTCCATGTAGGAGCTGCCGCAGGCTGCGATCTTTTGCTTTTATTTGGACAGGAAGCGCATCCCTTCTTCCAACCCGCGCAACGTCAACGGATACATCTGGTCCTCGATCAAATCGCGCACGATATTGGTCGACGAGGTATAGCCCCAAGTGTCCTTCGGATACGGATTGATCCAGATGAGCTTCTTGTACTTTTCCATGAAGCGCTGCATCCACACGTAACCCGGCTCTTCGTTCCAGTGCTCGACACTGCCGCCGGCCTGGGTGATTTCGTAGGGCGCCATGGCGGCGTCGCCGATGAAGATCACTTTGTAGTCGGCGCCGTATTTGTGCAGCAAGTCCTGCGTCGAGAAGCGCTCGGAAGTGCGGCGCATGTTGTTCTTCCACACCGATTCATAAATGAAGTTGTGGAAGTAGAAGTACTCCAGATGCTTGAACTCGGTCTTGCACGCCGAGAACAACTCCTCGCAGATCTTCACGTGGGCGTCCATCGAGCCGCCGATGTCGAACAGCAGCAACAGCTTCACCGTGTTGCGCCGCTCCGGGCGCATCTGGATGTTCAGCAGGCCGGCATCCTTGGCGGTGTGGTCGATGGTGCCGTCGATGTCCAGCTCTTCCGCTGCCCCCTGACGGGCGAATTTACGCAGGCGACGCAAAGCGACCTTGATGTTGCGGGTGCCCAGTTCCACCGAATCGTCGAGGTTCTTGTACTCGCGCTGATCCCAGACTTTCACCGCTTTGCCCTGGCGCTTGCCGGCATCGCCGACCCGAATGCCTTCCGGGTTGAAGCCGCCGGAGCCAAACGGGCTGGTGCCGCCGGTGCCGATCCATTTGTTGCCGCCGGCGTGGCGTTCCTTCTGTTCTTCCAGACGTTTCTTGAACTCTTCGATCAGCTTGTCCAGGCCGCCGAGGGACTGGATCTGCGCGCGTTCCTCATCGCTCAGCGAGCGCTCGAATTCCTTGCGCAGCCAGTCTTCGGGAATCAATGCCTGCAGGTGATCGTCGAGTTTTTCCAGGCCATTGAAGTAGGCGCCGAACGCACGGTCGAACTTGTCGAAATGCCGTTCGTCCTTGACCAGAATCGCCCGCGACAAGTAATAGAACTCGTCCATGTCGGCGAAGGTCACGCGCTGTTTCAGCGCGTTGATCAGGTCGAGCAGCTCGCGCACCGACACCGGCACCTTGGCGGCACGCATTTCGTTGAACAGGTTGAGCAACATGGCATCAGCCTCTTAGCGAGAACCGCGACGGCTCATGAACGCCAGGCGCTCAAGCAACTGCACGTCCTGCTCGTTCTTCACCAGCGCACCGGCCAGTGGCGGAATGGCTTTGGTCGGATCGCGCTCGCGCAGCACCGCTTCGCCGATGTTGTCAGCCATCAGCAGCTTCAGCCAATCGACCAGTTCCGAGGTCGACGGCTTCTTCTTCAGGCCCGGCACCTTGCGCACGTCGAAGAACACGTCCAGCGCCTCGCTGACCAGGTCCTTCTTGATGTCCGGGTAGTGCACGTCGACGATTTTCTGCAGGGTCGTGCGATCGGGGAAGGCGATGTAATGGAAGAAGCAGCGGCGCAGGAAGGCGTCCGGCAGTTCTTTCTCGTTGTTGGAGGTAATGATGATGATCGGGCGTTTTTTTGCCTTGATGGTCTCGTCGATCTCGTAAACGTAGAACTCCATCTTGTCGAGTTCTTGCAGCAGGTCGTTGGGGAACTCGATGTCAGCCTTGTCGATTTCGTCGATCAGCAGAATGACGCGTTCTTCGGACTCGAACGCCTCCCACAACTTGCCCTTCTTCAGGTAGTTGCGCACGTCGTGGACTTTTTCGTTGCCCAGTTGCGAGTCGCGCAGACGGCTGACCGCATCGTACTCGTACAGGCCCTGATGGGCCTTGGTGGTGGACTTGATGTGCCAGGTGATCAGCTTGGCGCCGAACGATTCGGCCAGTTGCTCGGCGAGCATGGTCTTGCCGGTGCCCGGTTCGCCCTTGACCAGCAGCGGCCGCTCCAGGGTGATGGCGGCGTTGACCGCCAGCTTCAGGTCATCGGTGGCGACGTAGGCCTGGGTGCCTTCGAACTTCATCTGCTAATCCTCGAACGGTAACGCCGACCTGCACGGGCAGGGCGGGGGCGAAAAAATCGGATGCCCCGACTATAACGCGCAGCCCGGTCGACTGTGAACGCAGACGGCTTATTCAGTCTCTGAATGGGGCGTCACATGTTGACTCGGTTTCGGCCAGAGGCCAGTATTCAGGTATCGCCGATTTGGCGATAGCCTGTCGGGCATGACGACTAAATACCGATTTCGCGACAAATACCGCATTCAGTTACGTGAGAAGGATCACCCGCCACCCCATGTCCACTTGATCGGTGGCGGTGTGGACGTGATGCTGAGCCTTGAAACCGTCGAAGTCATGACGGGCAAGGCACCGCCGCTGATTATCAAGGAAGCGCTGGCTTGGGTTGCGGCTCATCAAGTGCAACGGCTGGAGGACTGGAAACGATGTTACCCATGAAAAGGCCTCGTCTGACGGCTGTGCAGGCACTGTCAGGTTTTCGATTGAAACTGACCTTTATTGATGGTCAGGATCTGACCCTTGACCTGAGCCGAGATATCCACGCTTATCCAGGTCTGCAACCATTGCTTGATCTCGAAGTGTTTGCGGCTGCGACCCTTGACGACAATGGCTGGACGGTCGAATGGCTTGAGCCCGATATACAGATTGGCGCAGACACGCTTTATATGGATGCGCTGGCCCAAAACACTGTCGATGAAAACACTTGGATTTTCATCGATTGGCGTGCACGTACCGGACTCTCACTGAATCAGGCAGCCGAGGCGCTGGGTGTCAGTGCCCGCAGCATCAGCCGATACAGTAATGGGCGGGAGGCGGTGCCAAGGTCATTAGCCTTGGCTTGTCTTGGTTGGGACTCATTGCAGCAAAAGTCCACGCTGGCGGCTGAAGAGTCTGGTCGATATGTCGTTAATCGTAAGAATTAGCCCGCATCCGGCTTCGGCCGCTCATACCGCGCATTGAAAGCCTGAATGAAGCCATTACGCAAAATCTGCAAGAACGCTTCGAACGCGCTGATATTTTGCTGATGCACGTTGCCACTGAGTTCGACCTTGGTGGCGAACTGGTTTTTGGCCTGGTTCTTCAGCACGGTTTCCGTGCCGCCGACGATGGCCTCCCAGACGGAGCGGAAGATGCTCTTGTCCTTGTTTTCCACATCCTGCTGCCAGTTGAACACTTCGACGTCGCGTAGCAAGGGTTTGATGTAGCCGCTGACCTGGGCTTTTTTCGCTTGGGCTTCGATGACGATGTCGCCATGGCCGGCGTTGAAATCGAACTTGCCGTAGGCCGAGGCAAAGTCGTTCATGCTTTTGAGTTCGATGTCGCGGGCGCGCAGGCGGAACTGGAAGTCTTCGAAGTTGCTCAGCGGATCGAAGGTGGCGCTGGTCTCCAGCGGTGCATGGCCGAGCAGCTTGGCCTTGGCTTCGAAACGGGCGTCGCGTTTGCCCTGTTTGTCGACCACGTTGGTCAGGTTGTAGATGCTCGCTTCGACGTTGCTGGCGTTCATGTTGACCGGCGGTCTGGAGTTGAAATTACGAAAACTGATCTTGCCGTCGTGAATCTGTACTTCGTCGAGGGTGATTGGCAGCAACTTGCCCAGCTGCGCGCGCCAGTCGGTGCCTTTACCGGTCTGCGAGTTCTTCTTGTCGGCCCCGCCATCGACGAAGTTGATCTCGGGATTGAAGAACTGCACCTGCGCCACCACGGCATGGTCGTACCACAGCGAGTGCCAACTGACCGCCAGATCAATCACCGGCGCGTTGACGAACGGCACCGGTACTTTGCCGTCGACCTTGACGATTTTCAGGCCGTTGATCTTATAAGCGCCGCGCCAAAGGGCCAGATCGACATCGGTGATCTGACCGCGGTAATCGCCCATGTCGGCGAGCTTGCCGTTCAAGTAATCGCGAACCATGTAGGGCAGGGCGATGTGCAGGGCGATCAGCAGCAAGACGATGATGGCGAAAATTCCGATGGGCCAGCTGTAGCGACGCTTCATGGCGGTAGTTCCCGAACGATGTAAGCGATTGACTGTTGCGCGTCGCAGACGTTCGACCCGACTGGACTGCGTCAGGCAACAGGCATACCTTGGAAGGCTGAATTCAACGCTGCATAAGGACCCAGCCATGAGCCGTATTTTCGCTGACAACGCCCATTCCATCGGCAATACGCCGCTGGTGCAGATCAACCGCATCGCGCCGCGTGGCGTGACCATTCTGGCCAAGATCGAGGGACGCAACCCCGGTTATTCGGTCAAATGCCGAATCGGCGCGAACATGATCTGGGACGCCGAGAGCAGCGGCAAACTCAAGCCGGGCATGACCATCGTCGAACCGACGTCGGGCAATACCGGCATCGGTCTGGCCTTCGTTGCTGCCGCCCGTGGTTACAAATTGATGCTGACCATGCCGGCCTCGATGAGCATCGAGCGGCGCAAGGTGCTCAAGGCCCTCGGCGCAGAACTGGTCCTGACCGAGCCGGCCAAAGGCATGAAAGGCGCAATCGAGAAGGCTGCCGAAATTGTTGCCAGCGACACTGGCTCATTCTTCATGCCGTCGCAGTTCGATAATCCGGCCAACCCGGCGATTCACGAAAAAACCACCGGTCCGGAAATCTGGAACGACACTGACGGTGCTGTCGATGTACTGGTCGCAGGTGTCGGGACCGGCGGAACCATCACCGGTGTTTCGCGGTATATCAAGAATACCCAGGGCAAACCGATTCTGTCGGTCGCCGTAGAACCCGTCTCTTCGCCGGTGATCAGCCAGGCCCTGGCGGGGGAAGAGATCAAGCCGAGCCCACACAAGATTCAGGGGATTGGTGCCGGTTTCGTACCAAAGAACCTCGATTTGTCGATGGTCGACCGGGTGGAACAGGTCACCGACGACGAATCCAAAGCCATGGCGCTGCGTCTGATGCAGGAAGAAGGCATCCTGTGCGGTATTTCCTGCGGCGCGGCCATGGCCGTGGCCGTGCGTCTGGCCGAGAAGCCGGAAATGCAGGGCAAGACCATCGTGGTGATTTTGCCGGACTCCGGTGAGCGGTATCTGTCGAGCATGTTGTTCAGCGATCTGTTCACCGAGCAGGAGAATCAGCAATAGTCGAATTGACTCAGATCAGCCGGGGTTCAGGATCGTTATGCTAATAAATGCTTTGTTGCGCAATTCTTAACACTGAATCTTGGCTTCAGCGGGTTTTTCCCGAGGCCGGTAGTGTTTATCATGGCCGGCTGCCATGCCGGGTAAAAGGCGTTGCGCAGCGTTGTCTTTATTCAAGGAGTCGTTGATGACCTTTTCGTTAGCCGCCAAGGTGTTGGTGTTGCTGCTGTTTGTGGGCAGCATCCTCTATGTGCATTTGCGCGGCAAGGCGCGTCTGCCGGTCCTGCGTCAGTTCGTCAACCACTCGGCGCTGTTCGCTCCGTACAATGCGCTGATGTACCTGTTCTCC
>NZ_JABULD010000168.1:0-26051 GCF_014060985.1 Pseudomonas sp. MD195_PC81_125 | reverse complement strand
GAGCTGCCGAAGGCTGCGATCTTTTGATCTTGATCTTGATCTTGATTTTGTGGGAGCTGGCTTGCCAGCGATGGCGACCTGACAGCCGACCAATCTCTAACTGAATGACCTCAATCGCAGCCAGTCCACCACCCACAAAAAAGCCACCTCTCGGTGGCTTCTCTTAACTCTCGACACTCAGTCGTAGATCACTTTCTTCTTCCAGTCCGCGTCGGCTTCAACTTCCTTGAGGCCTTCGGTCAACTGGTTCACTTCGCCTTCGACCGGTGCAATTTTGTCCATCACCTGGGCGTTGGCGCGGGCCAGCAGTTTTTCCAGGTATTGCAGTTGTTCCGAGTACATCTGCGGGTCTTGCTGTTTGCGCAGGTATTGCACGCCGCGTTCGAAGGCGAGGCGGGCCTGGCCTGGCTGGTTTTGTTGCAGGGATTGTTGGCCGAGGTTGTTGAAGAACTCGATGTGCAGCAGGACCAGGATGTGGCGGACTTCCTTGATCCAGTGTTTGGCTTCGTTCGGTGGCAGGAAGCCGTCGTGGGCGGCGCGGGTGATCTGGCCGTGGAGGGCTTCGAGCAGGAAGCGGACGTCCTTGGCTTTGGCTTCGGTCAGGATCGGTGCCGGCGGGTTGTTGACCGGAATCGATTCGCCCTGGGCTACCAGTGCGCTGAGTTCAGTGATCCGTGCCTTGATCGTGGCGCTGGTTTTTTCCAGGTTCAGCAGACGCTGGCAGACGTTCAGTTCCAGACGCGTCAACAGTAGCTTGAGTGCCGGCGTCATGAACTGACCGGGGAAGGTTTCAGTCAGTTCGCCGCAGCGGCGCAGGCGGTCGTTGAGTTCGACTTTGGTGCGGGCCTTCTCCAGTTTGTTGTTTTCCACCACATGGTTCATGTAGCCAATGGCGATCAGAATTGCGATCCCGGCTACGACTAGCAGGGTGATCATGAGTGGTGTCACCGGTAAGACCTCTTTATAGGGTTCGCATGCGAGTGTAGTGGCTGGGCACTTGGGCGCCCAGCGCCGCTCGACGAGTTGATTCAGCAGCTTCTGTGTATATCGGCTGCACACTGCTTATATGAATGCTGGCGCAAGGTGCGCAGATTGCCATCATCGTGTTGCGGACTATAACGCCTTGGCGAGTGGCGGAATATAGGCGTCAATCGTCGGGCGACGGAAAAGCCCGAATGCTCTCGTAAAGCAGGTCGAAGTCATTGATTTAAATAAATTTATATTCGGGGGTTGACGACCTCTCAAACCATCCATAGAATGCGCGCCACTTGCAGCGTAAAGCACACAGCGAAACGCGGCAGGGAGTGAATGTTGTAGTGTGTCCCCTTCGTCTAGTGGCCTAGGACACCGCCCTTTCACGGCGGTAACAGGGGTTCGAGTCCCCTAGGGGACGCCAATGCGGGAATAGCTCAGTTGGTAGAGCACGACCTTGCCAAGGTCGGGGTCGCGAGTTCGAGTCTCGTTTCCCGCTCCAATTTTAAACAGCACTGCTTTCGGGCAGGGCTGAGTGAAACCAGAACCTGATCTTCGGAGACGGCTCTGGACACCGAAACACACACCATGTGTTCCGGGTAGCGTGTCCCCTTCGTCTAGTGGCCTAGGACACCGCCCTTTCACGGCGGTAACAGGGGTTCGAGTCCCCTAGGGGACGCCATTTGCGGGAATAGCTCAGTTGGTAGAGCACGACCTTGCCAAGGTCGGGGTCGCGAGTTCGAGTCTCGTTTCCCGCTCCAAATTCTAAAAGCGCCGCTCAGTGAGCGGCGTTTTTTATTAGTGAAAGTTGTAGCCTGTCCCCTTCGTCTAGTGGCCTAGGACACCGCCCTTTCACGGCGGTAACAGGGGTTCGAGTCCCCTAGGGGACGCCATTGCGGGAATAGCTCAGTTGGTAGAGCACGACCTTGCCAAGGTCGGGGTCGCGAGTTCGAGTCTCGTTTCCCGCTCCAATTTCACAAAAAACGCCGATCAGTGATGATCGGCGTTTTTGTTTGTGCAGCATTTTGCACGCAACAAAAAAGGACCTTCGGGTCCTTTTCTGTTTTCACGTCAGGCCCGCTGAATCACGGGCCTGTGTCTTGTCAGAGCTTCGGCAGCTGGCCGACACGGCCCATCATCTCAGTGACGATCTGCAGGTCCAGCAGGAACTGGTCAACCGTCTTGAACTCACCGTCGGTATGGCCGGTGTATTTGACTTCAGGACGGGCCAGGCCGAATTGCACGCCGTTCGGCAAGTCATGCACCGAGGTCGCCCCGGCCGAGGTGCCGAACTCATGCTTCATGCCCAGGTTCTCAGTGGCCACCGCCAACAGTGCTTTGACCCATTCGCCTTCCGGGTTGCGATACATCGGTTCGTCGATCGAGTAGGTGAAGTCCGCGGCGACGTGGGTTTTCTTGCTCCAGGCGGCGAGTTTGTCAGCGATTTCCTTCTGCAGCACTTCTGGCGATTTACCCTTCGGTACGCGCAGGTTGACAGCCAGTTTGAAGGCCTTGTCGTCCACACCGACGTAGGTCAGCGAAGCAGTCAGCGGGCCCATGAACGAATCGGAGAAGCCGACGCCAAGTTTTTTCCCCAGATAATCCAGGCCCCAGTTGTTGGACGCATAGCGGGCAGCGTCGGTGATCTGGTTGTGCTTGAGCGCCACCTTGCCGTCGAGACCGTTGATGAAGTCGAGCATCCGCGCGACCGGGTTGACGCCGGACTCGGGTTCGGAGGAGTGCGCGGACACACCGGTGACGCTCAGCTTGACGTCTTTGCCGTCAACCTTGGCCGCCACTTTGAAGTCGCCACCGTGTTTTTTCGCGTACTCGTTGCCGGCCTTCTGCAGGCTCGCCGCCAATTGCTCCGGTTTGTCGGTGACGAGGGTAGCGACCGAAACCGACGGGATCTGGTTGGTCGCCAGGCCGCCGGTCATCGAAGTGATTTCGGCGCCACTGCCTTCAGCCTTGCGCAGCGGGAAATTGGCCATGACCGTACCGTAGCCTTTCTCGGCGATGACCACCGGGTAGCCGCCATCCAGTGCCATGTTGTAGTTCGGTGTCGGGTTGTGCTCGAAGTAGTAGGGAATCGCGTCACCCGTGGTTTCTTCAGTGGTGTCCACCAGCAGTTTGAAGTTGCGTGCCAGTGGCAGCTTTTCTTCCTTGATCACTTTCATGGCGTACATGGCGACGACGATGCCGTTCTTGTCGTCTTCGGTGCCACGGCCATACATGCGGTCGCCGATCAACGTCACTTTGAATGGATCGAGTCTGGTGCCGTCCTTCAGCACCCAGTTTTCCGGGGTGACCGGGACCACGTCGGCATGGGCGTGAATGCCCACGACGTCATCGCCGCTGCCGTCGAGGGAAATTTCATAGACGCGGTTGTCGACGTTGCGGAATTTCAGGTTGAACGATTCGGCGAGGTTCTTGATCTTTTCGGCGATTTTGATGAACTCGGGATTGTCGTGCTGAGCCACGCCTTCTTTGCGGAAGGTCGGGATTTCCACCAGTTCGCGCAGCGTTTCCAGGGCGGCTTTGCCGTACTTGGCGCGGGTGTAGATGCCCAGCAGGCGATTGATCTCGTTCTGCTGCTCGGCGGTCAGGGTCTTGTTGTCGAGAAAACCATTGATCGCCGGGGCGAGGTTGTCGGTCTTGCCCGGATTGCTGCTCGCTACCGCACCGAGAAACTGACGAAAATCGCTGACCGTCGTATTGCTGAACGCCTTGAGGATCGCAGCACTTTGCTCGGGGCTGATGTTGGCTTGGGCCGGCAGGGTGAACGACGAAAGACTGGCCAGAACCAGGCTGGTGGCAGCCAGACGCTTGAGGGAAAAATTCATTGCAGTGGGCATTCCTTTGCAGGCATTTACAGGGGAAGTGTTTGAAAGTTGAAACAAATCTTTTCCAAACTAACACCACGAAGGTGTTGAAGGGGAGTCCCTGAAGTGGGATCCGTCGCACAGAAATGCAAAAGCGGCGCACAAACGAAAAAGGCCCGATCGGTGTTGAACGGATCAGGCCTTTTGTTTTGGCGCAGCGTTTACATCGACAGCACCAGCCTGCCGGCGAACAGAATCAGGATCACGCCCATGCTGCGTTCGAACCAATGGCCCATGCGCATGAACAGGGACCGCACCCGGCTGCTGGAAAAAAACAGTGCGACGATCACGAACCACAGCGCGTTGACGAAGCACATCCACACCCCGTACAGCGCCTGGATGTTCAACGGGGTAGTGGCGCTGATGATCGTGGTGAAGATCGCCAGGAAAAACAGCGTGGCCTTGGGGTTGGTGGCATTGGTCAGAAAGCCGGTGCTGAACGCCTTGAACAGTGACTGCGCGACCAGCGGCTCGTCGGTATTGTTTTCACCCTCGAGCGTGGACTTCGGTTTACTGCGAATCAGGCTGATGCCGAGGTAAAAGATGTACGCGCCACCGATCACCTTGGCCACGGTCAGCAACCACGGCGTGGTGTGCATGAGCGCGCCTACACCGAGCAAAGTATAGAGAACGTGCACCGAAATACCGGCGCCGATGCCCAGTGCGGTGCAGATGCCCACCAGTCGGCCGAAGCGTACGCTCTGGCGGATGGTCACGGCGAAGTCCGGGCCGGGAGCGACCACGGCCAGAAAGTGAATGGTGGCCAGTGCCAGAAACTCGCCCAGGTAGTTCGATAACATCTCAGCTCCAGAAGGTCAGGGGTGAAGCATTGCCGCGATAGCCGACAAAGAATGAAAGGCTCAGTCGCGGATCCGCTACGCCCGGCGTCACCGAGTGCATGCAGCGCGAATTGAACATGATGAAATCGCCCGGCTCCGGCCGCACTTCCAGGGTCGGTGGGCCGAGCAGCGCCGGGTCGATGCCGTAGCTGTCGCCGCGCATCTCGTCGAACCGGTCCGGGCTGATATCGTCGTCCCACATCTGCAGCGCACCGCCCTCGGTCGGCATGTTCAGGTACACGTTGCAGGCGAACTGCGCCTCCAGGCTGCGGGCCTGAAAGCTGTCCGGGGCGTCCTTGGCGAAAATGTCGTGATGAGCGAGGAAACACACACCGGGTTTGACCACCCGTGACAGGCCGACATACATCTTGCGGCCATAGAGGTTTTCCAGATGAGCGCCGGCCGGCCAGGACTCGTCGAGCATGCAGCGCAGGGTATCGACCGGCGAGGAGTAGGGGGCGCAACGTTCGCGCAGTTCAGCGATGTTGCGGGTGGCGCGTTCGAAGTAGTCTTCGATCAGCAGCGGCTGGTTTTCCGCCTCGTAAAACGCCATGCCGATGCGGCCGATGCTCGGCGCGTTGATGTAGCCTTCAAAGCCCGGAGCAAGAATCTTGTCGCCAAGCTGAACCGCCAGCGGCTCCGGCAGAAAGCCTTTGACGCGGATGGCGAGGACTTCTTCGTTGGCCAGTTTTTTTTATGCACGTCTCATCGAGACGCTCGACGTCTAGCATCATTGTTTTAGGTCCATCTATCGATAGTCAACGGAACCGGCGAGTGCGGTTCCCCCGGCGCCGGACGCTGCGCGAGGCAGCGTCCGAGATGCTTAATCCACGCTGTAGTGGACGGATAACGTGCCTTTCTTCTGCGAAAGGGAAGCGATCTTGACTGTGCCCAAATCCTTCAGGCTGCGTACATGGGTACCACCACAGCCGTAGGCCGGCAGCTCGCCAAAACCGATTTCCCGCGCGCCCTCGCGCAGCGAGGTCAGGCGGGGCAGGTCGTGTTCGATCCACTCACGAATACCGTACTGAACGGTTGGTGCGTCGACTTCCTGAGCCGCATCGCCCGGTTTGAACTGCACCCGGCCTTCGTCTGGCCAGTGGTGCGCCTTGACCGGCGTCCAGCCCATGGCTTGCACGAAATGCCCGATCAGGTGCCCGGCTGAATGCATGCGGGTGTTGTAGCGGCGACGTTGTTCATCGACATGGATGCAGGTCATGCCGAGTTTCACCGGACGGTCGACGTAATGCACGATCCGATCCGGCTCCTGGATCACGCGCAGCACCTGGCTTTCGCCGATCATGCCGGTATCGCAAGGCTGCCCACCGCCTTGCGGATGAAACAGCGTGGCGCGCAACACCACGGCAAATTCGTTCTCGTGGGGCGTGCAGTCGAGGACTTCCACATTAGCCTTGAGGTCATCACTATGGAAAAAGAGGCGAAGCGTCATATTCCATGCCCTTATTAAAGTGTCTTTTTTTATTATATGAATCGTGCAATAACGTGATAATCCGTTCAAACATCAAAGGACTTGTGCGCTGTGAGCATCAATCTTCCGCTGCCACTGCTCGGTGAAATGGCGATCTTCGTCAAGGTCGTGGAGACCGGCAGTTTCTCCGAAGCCGCCCGCCAGCTGGGTTCGTCGCCGTCGGCGATCAGTCGCAGCATTTCCCGACTGGAAAAGGCTCTGGCCACGCGTTTGCTGCAGCGCACGACGCGCAAATTGCGTCTGAGTGATGGTGGTGAAGAAGTGTTCAAGCGCTGTCAGGAGATGGTCAGCGCCGCCAAATCGGTGATGGAGATCAGTGGGCAGTTCACCCACGAGGCGGAAGGGCTGGTGCGGGTCAGCGTGCCGAAAGCGGTCGGGCGCTTCGTGATTCATCCGCACATGCCCGAGTTTCTGCGGCGTTATCCGAAGGTCGATGTCGAGTTGTTGCTGGAAGACCGCCAGGTTGATTTGATTGACGATCATGTCGACCTGGCGATTCGTATTACGGACCGTCCGCCGGCCGGGCTGGTCGGGCGACAGTTGCTGACCATCGACCATTTGCTCTGCGCCACCCCGCAATACCTGGCCGACCACGGCACACCGACGCATCCGCATGATCTGCTCAATCACAGTTGTATCTATCTGGGAGAAACCCCGAGCGATGCCCGCTGGAAATTCAAGAAGGGCAGTAAAGCGGTGACGGTCGGCGTGCGTGGCCGCTATGCCGCCAACCACACCGGCGTGCGGCTCGGAGCCGTGTTGCAGCACATTGGTATCGGCAGCTTGCCGTACTTCACCGCGCGTTATGCGCTGGAGCAGAAACTGATTGTGCAGGTGCTGCCGGAGTGGACATTCCTCGCGTCCTATCACGGTGGGCTGTGGCTGCTGCATTCACCGACGCGTTATCTGCCGCCGAAGCTGCGGGTGTTCATCGATTATCTGGTGGAGTGTCTGGAGAAAGAGCCGACGTTGAGCAAGCCGGGGAAGGCGGGTGCGCCGAATAATCTGGCGATGGCGTATGAACTGCCGGAGAGTGAGGGCCTGCTTTAAAAGCAAAAGATCACAGCCTGCGGCAGCTCCTGCAGAGATCACATGTATTCCCTGTAGGAGCTGCCGTCAGGCTGCGATCTTTTGATCTTCAAACCCTTAAATCAGTGCTTGCTGTCCTGGGCAGACATCGCCAGCAACTGTTTTTCCTGGTTCCAGTCGAACGGTTCGTCGTTCTGTTCGGCTTCGTAGCGACGTTCTTCCAGTGCCTGATACAGGTCGATTTCTTCATCGGACAGGTAGTGCAGGCAGTCGCCAGCGAAGAACCACAGCAGATCCCGCGGGATCAGGTGGGCAATTTGCGGATAGCGGGTAATCACTTGGGTCAGGATGTCCTGGCCCAGGTACTGGCTTTCGATCGGATCGATCGGCAGGGACGCCAGCAGTTCGTCGAAGCGCTCCAGGAACAAGGCATGGCTTTCTTCGGGAACCTGATCGGCCTCACCTACGGCGACCAGGATACTGCGCAGGTGGTCGAGCAAAACAAGATGATCGGCAACGACGTTGGACACGAGATAAGTCCTCAAGAGCAAAACGGGCGCGGGAGTATAAAGCTCTCGCGCCCGTTTTTCACAAATAAACAGCTACACGGTCGTCAGCATCAACGGACTTTGCCTTCTGCCTGTTTCAGTTCTTCCTTGTCGAAATCATCGACGTCGATCACCTTGCGCCGTGCCGCTTCAGCATCGCGCAGGGTTTGCGCCTCCGCCGCTTGCAACACCCCGGCCTCCAGTGCGGCGTCGATAGCGTGTTCGCCCGCCGCCGGTTTGACCTGGCCGCTTTTCAGCGCAGTGTGCAGTTTCTTGTGCAGGGGTTGCGCGGCACCCAGCAGATCGCTGGCGTGTTGCAGGGCACCCACGGCATCGTCGGCGGACTGCGGGCGATAGCAACCGGCGAGCAGTTCTTCGAGAGTCGGATCACCTTTGGCGCGACCAATAACAGCTGCCACTTCGGCACCGAGCTTGTCCGATGGGCCTTTGTGGCGACGGCCGAACGGGAACACGATCACCCGCAACAGGCAGCCAAACACTTTGTTCGGGAAGTTGCTCAGCAGCTCATCCAGTGCCCGTTCCGACTGACCGAGGCTTTCTTCCATCGCCCAACGGAACAGCGGCTCCATATGCGCGGGCGAATCCAGGTCGTGATAACGCTTGAGCGCAGCGGAGGCCAGGTACAGGTTGCTCAACACGTCGCCGAGACGCGCCGACAGGCGTTCGCGACGCTTCAGTTCGCCACCCAGCAACATCATGCTGAAGTCGGCGAGCATGGCGAAAGCCGCTGCCTGCCGATTGAGTGCGCGGAAATAACCTTGGCTGATCCTGTCCCCTGGCGCATGTTCGAAGTGGCCAAAGCCCAGGTTCAGCACCAGGGTGCTGGCGGCGTTGCCGACGGCAAAACCGATGTGCTTGAGCAGCAGGCCATCAAATTCTTTCAGTGCCTGTTCCTTGTCTTCACGGCCGGCGAGGGCCATTTCCTTGAGCACGAAGGGATGGCAGCGAATGGCGCCCTGACCGAAGATCATCAGGTTGCGCGAAAGGATGTTGGCGCCTTCCACGGTGATGAAGATCGGCGCGCCGTTCCAGCTGCGCCCGAGGTAGTTGTTCGGCCCCATGATGATCGCCTTGCCGCCGTGCACATCCATGGCGTGGGTGATGCACTCGCGGCCGCGTTCGGTCAGGTGGTACTTGAGAATCGCCGACAGCACCGACGGTTTCTCGCCCAGATCCACTGCGTTGGCAGTCAGCATCCGTGCGGCGTCCATCATCCAGGCGTTGCCACCGATCCGCGCCATGGCTTCCTGAATGCCTTCGAAGGCCGACAGCGGGACGTTGAACTGCTCACGAATCTGCGCATATTGCCCGGTCACCAGACTGGTGAACTTGGCCGCGCCAGTGCCGACGGCTGGCAGCGAAATCGAACGCCCGACCGACAGGCAGTTCATCAGCATCATCCAGCCCTTGCCGAGCATTTCCTGGCCGCCGATGAGATAGTCCAGCGGGATGAATACGTCTTTGCCCGAGTTCGGGCCGTTCATGAATGCGGCGCCCAGTGGCAGGTGTCGACGGCCGATTTCCACGCCCGGGGTATCGGTGGGAATCAGCGCCAGGCTGATGCCGAGATCTTCCTTGTCACCCAGCAGATGCTCCGGGTCATAGGCTTTGAAGGCCAGACCGAGCAGGGTCGCCACCGGACCGAGGGTGATGTAGCGTTTTTCCCAGTTCAGGCGCAGGCCGATGACTTCCTGGCCGTCCCATTGACCTTTGCAGATGATCCCGGTGTCCGGCATGGCGCCAGCATCGGAACCGGCCAGCGGGCCGGTGAGGGCGAAGCACGGAATGTCGTCGCCACGGGCCAGTCGGGGCAGGTAGTGATTGCGTTGTTCGTCGGTGCCGTAATGCAGCAGCAGTTCGGCCGGGCCGAGGGAGTTGGGCACCATTACGGTGGAGGCGAGGTCGCCGCTGCGGGTGGCGAGTTTCATCGCCACTTGCGAGTGAGCGTAGGCGGAAAAGCCCTTGCCGCCGAATTCCTTGGGAATGATCAGGGCGAAGAAGCCGTGTTCCTTGATGTGGCTCCAGGCTTCGGGCGGCAGGTCCATCGACTGACCGATCTGCCAGTCAGTGACCATCGCGCAGAGTTCTTCGGTCGGGCCGTCGATAAAGGCCTGTTCCTCTTCGGTCAGTTGCGCTTTCGGGTAGGACAGCAGCTTGTCCCAGTCCGGACGGCCGCTGAACAGCTCGCCGTCCCACCAGACGGTACCGGCATCGATCGCGTCGCGTTCGGTCTGCGACATCGGCGGCAGGGTTTTCTGGAACCAGTTGAACAGCGGCGCGGTGAAGTGTTTGCGGCGCAGGTCGGGCAGCAGCAACGGCGCAGCAACCACCGCGAGCACGACCCACAGTACCAGCAGCAACCAGCCCGGCGCATGGCTGAAAATACCCATCGCCAGCAGGTAAATGGCGACGATGCCCAACGCGGGCAGCGGGGCGATGCGGCGGTGAGCGAGGTACGCCACACCGACGATCAGAACCAGTATCCACAACAACAGCATATGTAATCCTCCGTGAACCAGGGCCAACCGACCCACCAGAGCTTAGACGGCATCTGTAAAACGGGTGGTCAGAACATGGTGATTGAACTCGTGGGAAACCCCGGATGGTTTTCGTAGGTTCGGTGGGCAACACCCGTGGGAAATCGTTCGCCATTCCCGCGTCTTCGCGTGCATGTTTGGCCGAAACGTCGTTATCTCTGTGCTTGAGCTGTCGCTAGACTCGGGGCTCCCCCAGGAGAACATCGTAATGCGCGAGTATCTGAGTCCCGGCCGCTTCATCGATAGTGACCACCCGGCGGTGGTGGAGTTCGCCGAACAGCACCGCGGTGCCAGCCGTGACCCGCTCGAGCAGGCGCTCGGTCTCTATTACGCCGTACGTGAAGCGGTGCGCTACAACCCCTACACGTTCAGCCTCGACCCGCAGACCCTGTGTGGCAGCCATGCGCTGGCAACCGGAGAAAGTTATTGCGTGCCCAAGGCCACCTTGCTGGCCGGGTGTGCGCGGCATTGCGGCATCCCGGCGCGTATCGGTCTGGCCGACGTCAGGAATCACCTGTCTACCCCGCGTTTGCTGGAGCTGTTGCGCAGCGATGTGTTCGCCATGCACGGCTACACCGAGCTGTTCCTCAACGACCGTTGGGTCAAGGCCACACCGGCCTTCAACCAGCAACTGTGCGAACTGTTCAACGTCGCACCGTTGGACTTTGACGGGATCCATGACAGCGTTTTCCACCCGTACAACCGAGACGGCGCGTTGCTGATGGAGTATCTGGTCGATCACGGGCAGTTCGCCGATGTGCCGGAACGGATCTTCTTCGAACATCTGGAAAAGTGCTACCCGCACCTGTTCGGCGAACATCAGGCGAAGGTGCTGGGCGATATGCAGAGTGATTTGAGCCGTACATGATCCGGCGTATGCTGCCTGCCCACGCATTGAAAAAGAGGCGGTCATGCTGAAGATCTGGGGACGGAAAAACTCATCGAATGTCAGGAAGCCACTGTGGGCCGCCGAAGAGCTTGGCCTGGCCTATGAGACGATTGACGCGGGTGGCGCTTTCGGGGTGGTCGACACACCTGAATATCGGGCGATGAACCCGAACGGCCGGGTCCCGGTGATCGAGGATGACGGCTTTGTGCTGTGGGAATCGAATGCGATCGTGCGTTACCTGCTGGCCAAACATGCGCCGAACAGCCAATGGTTTCCGGCAGACCTGCAAGCCCGGGCCATCGCCGACAAATGGATGGACTGGACCACCTCGAGTTTTGCCGGGCCGTTCCGCACGGTGTTCTGGGGTGTGGTGCGTACGCCAGCGGACCAGCAGGACTGGCCAGCGATCAACGCCGCAATCAAGGAGTGCACGGCGCTGTTGGCCATGGCCGATCAGGCCCTCGCCAGCCAGCCATACCTGTCCGGCCGAGAAATCGGCATGGGCGATATTCCCCTCGGCAGTTTCATTTATGCCTGGTTCGAGATGCCCATCGAACGCGCCGCGCAGCCGCATCTGGAGGCCTGGTACGCACGGTTGAAGCAGCGTCCGGCCTATCAGAAAGCGGTTATGACCGCGTTGACTTGATAATAACTATCGACACTCTTGACTGTACTTGTGTGGCGGCGGCAAGCACCATTGCGTTCACGCGCCGTGGTTGTTTTGTTCGCCGCCCGGCCCAATCTTTCCTTTTCTTCCCTTCTTGGTGCGTAAATCCGATATGAGTTCCGCTCTGTCCATCCGGCAGCTAACCAAAACCTACGGCAACGGGTTCCAGGCCTTGAGTGGTATCGATCTGGACGTCGCCGAAGGTGACTTTTTCGCCTTGCTCGGCCCTAATGGCGCGGGCAAATCCACGACCATCGGCATTCTCTCGACCCTGGTCAACAAGACCAGCGGCACGGTGAATATCTTCGGTCATGACCTGGACAAGAACCCCGCCGCGCTCAAGCGCTCGATCGGCGTGGTGCCCCAGGAATTCAACTTCAACCAGTTCGAAAAGACTTTCGACATCGTCGTGACCCAGGCCGGTTACTACGGCATTCCGGCGAAAGTCGCCAAGGAGCGCGCCGAGCAGTACCTGACGCAACTGGGGCTGTGGGACAAGCGCGATGTGCCGTCGCGCTCGCTGTCCGGCGGCATGAAGCGGCGTCTGATGATTGCCCGCGCCCTGGTGCATGAGCCGCGCCTGCTGATCCTCGATGAGCCGACCGCAGGCGTCGACATTGAACTGCGTCGTTCGATGTGGACATTCCTCACCGAGCTGAACCAGAAAGGCATCACCATCATCCTCACCACGCACTATCTGGAGGAGGCTGAGCAGTTGTGCCGCAACATCGGCATCATCGACCACGGCACCATCGTCGAGAACACCAGCATGAAACAGCTGCTGGGCCAATTGCACGTCGAGACCTTCCTGCTGGATCTGAAAAACGACTTGCACGCTGCGCCACAATTGATCGGCTATCCCGCGCGGTTGCTCGACGGCCATACCCTGGAGGTCCAGGTCGACAAATCCATGGGC
The DNA here is from genome assembly GCF_014060985.1 of Pseudomonas sp. MD195_PC81_125. Taxonomy (NCBI): domain Bacteria; kingdom Pseudomonadati; phylum Pseudomonadota; class Gammaproteobacteria; order Pseudomonadales; family Pseudomonadaceae; genus Pseudomonas; species Pseudomonas sp. MD195_PC81_125. The sequence continues at coordinate 13,262 of NZ_JABULD010000168.1, read as the reverse complement.
ATCACCGCGCTGTTCACTCAGTTGGCGCAACAGAACATCGAAGTGCTGAGCCTGCGTAACAAAACCAATCGCCTCGAGGAGCTGTTCGTGTCCCTGGTGGAGAAAAATCTGTCGAAGGTGGCGGTATGAGTTCCGAATTGCGCCCCAACCTCGTCGCCCTCAATACCATCGTTTACCGTGAAGTCCGGCGTTTTACCCGGATCTGGCCGCAGACCCTGCTGCCGCCGGCGATCACCATGGTTCTGTATTTCGTGATCTTCGGTAACCTGATCGGCAAGCAGATCGGCGGCATGGGTGGCTTCAGTTACATGGAGTACATCGTGCCGGGGCTGATCATGATGTCGGTGATTACCAACTCCTACGGCAACGTGGTCTCGAGCTTCTTCGGCAGCAAGTTCCAGCGTTCCATCGAGGAACTGATGGTCTCGCCGGTGTCGCCGCACACCATTCTGATCGGCTACACCATCGGCGGCGTGCTGCGTGGTCTGATGGTCGGGGTGATCGTGACCATTCTGTCGCTGTTCTTCACCCATCTGCAGGTGCATCACCTCGGCGTGACCTTGTTGGTGGTGATTCTGACCGCGACGATCTTCTCGCTGCTGGGCTTCATCAACGCGGTGTTTGCGCGCAACTTCGATGATATTTCGATCATCCCGACGTTTGTGCTGACGCCGCTGACCTACCTCGGTGGCGTGTTCTACTCGATCACCTTGCTGCCGCCGTTCTGGCAGACCGTGTCGCTGGCCAACCCGGTGCTGCACATGGTCAACGCTTTCCGCTACGGCATTCTCGGGGTGTCGGATATCCGCATCGGTATCGCGATCACCTTCATGCTGGTGGCGACTGTGGTGTTGTACCTCGGTTGTGCGCGGTTGCTGGTGAGTGGGCGCGGAATGCGGACCTGATCCAATGTGGGAGCGAGCTTGCTCGCGAATGCAGACAACACAAAAATAAACGGCCTCCCACTGCGGAGGCGTTTTGCATTCAATGCACGCGGTTCTTTTTGCGCCGCGCCCATTGCCGCGCCACCCACCAGCGCCAGTACAGCATCACCGTGAAGTAGGCGAGGATGCCCAGAAGCAGTCCGCATACCACCGACCCCAGCAAAAACGGCTGCCACATGGTCGAGAGCTCTCCGCTGATCCATTCCCAGGTCAAGGAGTCGGGCAGGGTGCGGGCGGGCACATTCATCAACCAGGCTCCGGCCTGATAAGTACAGAAAAACACCGCCGGCATGGTGATCGGGTTGGTCAGCCACACGAGGCTGACGGCAATCGGCATGTTGCCGCGCACGGTGATCGCCAGTGCGGCCGCCACCAGCATCTGCGCCGGAATCGGCAGGAACGCGGCGAACAGGCCGACGGCCATCGCCCGGGCCACCGAGTGACGATTGAGGTGCCAGAGGTTCGGGTCATGCAGCAACTTGCCGAGAAAGCGTAAGGATTTGTGTTCCCTGATGCTCGTCGGGTCGGGCATGTAACGTTTGAATAAGCGCCGGGGCATAAGGCTTCTCGGTCGGTTAAGGCGGCAAGTATGTCTGGATTCTACGAAGCGCCCATTCAGACTTTGTGACAATTGTTGACGGCGCCCCGCCTTCGCAGCAGCTATGCCTAACGCAGGAACCCTCAAGGACAGGCTTATGCGCACAGGGATGATGGCGCTGGCAGTCGGTCTGCTGGTGCCGGTTTTTTTGCCGGTTTTACCGCCGGTCGGGTTGATGATGGTGTTGCCGCTGGTGGGGCTGATGTTGCTGCCGTTTCGCAGCTATCCGCTGGCGTTTCTGCTGTTCGGTTTCTCTTGGGCGTGCGTCAGTGCGCAGTCGGCGTTGAATGATCGCCTGCCCGCAGCGCTTGACGGCGAAACCCGTTGGGTCGAGGGGCGGGTGGTCGGCTTGCCGCAAACCAGCGAGGGTGTCGTGCGTTTCGAGCTGGCCGATGCCCGCTCGCGACACGAGAAATTGCCGTCGTTGATGCGTCTGGCGTGGCACGCCGGGCCGCCGCTCAACAGCGGCGAGCGTTGGCGGCTGGCGGTGAAGCTCAAGCGCCCGAGTGGCCTGCTCAATCCCGATGCGTTCGATTACGATGCGTGGCTACTGGCGCAACGCATCGGCGCGACCGGCACGATCAAGGACGGTCAGCGACTGACCGAGGCGGGTTGGGCGTGGCGCGACAGCATTCGGCAGCGCTTGCTCGAAGTGGACACGCAGGGCCGGGGCGGTGCACTGGCGGCGCTGGTGCTCGGCGATGGCTCCGGGCTCAGTCGCGAGGATTGGCAGATCCTGCAGGACACCGGCACCGTGCATCTGCTGGTGATTTCCGGTCAACACATCGGGATGTTGGCGGCGGTCATGTATCTGCTGATCGCCGGGCTGGCGCGCTACGGCTGGTGGCCGCTGCGCTGGCCCTGGCTGCCATGGGCCTGTGGGCTGGCGTTTGCCGCAGCGCTCGGCTACGGCTTGCTCGCCGGGTTTGATGTGCCGGTGCAACGCGCCTGCGTGATGGTCGGGCTGGTGTTGTTGTGGCGCCTGCGCTTTCGCCATCTCGGCGCGTGGTGGCCGCTGTTGCTGGCCTTCAATGTGCTGCTGTTATTCGATCCGTTGGCCAGTTTGCGTCCCGGTTTTTGGCTGTCGTTCGCCGCCGTGGGGATTTTGATTTTCACCTTCGGCGGGCGCTCGGCGCGTGGAAGTGGTGGCAGACCTGGACCCGGGCGCAATGGCTGATTGCGCTGGGCCTGTGCCCGCTATTGCTGGCGCTGAACCTGCCGATCAGCCTCAGCGGCCCTCTGGCGAATCTGCTGGCGGTGCCGTGGGTCAGTCTGCTGGTGCTGCCACCAGCGCTGCTGGGCACGCTATTGTTGCCGGTGCCTTACGTCGGTGCAGGCTTGTTGTGGCTGGCCGGTGGTTTGATCGACTGGCTGTTTCGCGGCTTGTCGGTGATCGCCGGGATCTGGCCGGCATGGATCTCACCGTCGCTGCCGTGGTGGACCTTGTTGATTGGCAGTCTCGGGGCCGTATTGTTGCTGTTGCCGCGCGGTGTGCCCTTGCGACCATTGGGCTGGCCGTTACTGTTGATTTTGCTGGCGCCGCCTCGCGAGCGGGTGGCCGAGGGGCTGGCTGATATCTGGCAACTTGATGTCGGTCAGGGCCTGGCGATCCTGATCCGCACGCGTCATCACACATTGCTCTACGACACCGGTCCACGTTTCGGCGATTTCGATCTGGGGCAGCGAGTGGTGCTGCCGGCGCTGCACAAACTGGGGGTTGAGCGCATCGACCTGATGCTGCTCAGTCATGCCGATGCCGACCATGCCGGTGGTGCGCTGGCGGTATCACGCGGCTTGAAAGTGACACGGGTGATCAGCGGCGATCCTCCGGGGCTGCCCGCCATCCTGCGGGCCGAAGCCTGTGAAAGCGGACGTCAATGGCAGTGGGACGGGGTCCGGTTTCAGCTGTGGCAGTGGTCGGCGGCCCATGACAGCAATCAGCGCTCCTGCGTGTTGCAGATCGAGGCCAATGGCGAGCGTCTGTTGCTGACCGGCGATATCGACACGGCTGCCGAACGGGCTCTGCTGGAGAGTCCGTTGGCGCTACCGACGCACTGGCTGCAAGCGCCGCATCATGGCAGTCGCAGTTCGTCTTCAATGGCGCTGCTTCGGGCACTGAGGCCGCATTCGGTGCTGATCTCCCGGGGGCAGGGCAATTCGTTCGGGCATCCGCACCCGCTGGTGCTGGCGCGCTATCGTCAGCAAGGGTTGCGCATCTACGACAGCGCGCAGCACGGCGCCATCCATCTGCGCCTGGGCGGCTTTCAGGCGCCGTGGCTGATGCGTCAACAGCGGCGTTTCTGGCGTTGAAACACCATTGATCGCGGGATCGCCGAATGCGGCATCAGGTCGTCGGGGCGGCGGGTCTTAATCGCGAACCGGTATGGTAAAGTGGCGCACTTTTTCGAGGGGACTGTCACTGTGTGGGAATTGGTCAAATCCGGCGGCTGGATGATGTTGCCGATCATTCTGAGTTCCATCGCGGCCATGGCGATTGTCGCCGAGCGCCTGTGGACCCTGCGCGCCAGCCGCGTCACCCCCGAGCATCTGCTGGGCCAGGTCTGGGTCTGGATCAAGGACAAGCAGCTCAATAAAGAAAAGCTCAAGGAATTGCGCGCCAACTCGCCGCTGGGTGAAATCCTCGCCGCCGGCCTGGCCAACTCCAAGCATGGTCGCGAGATCATGAAGGAATGCATCGAAGAAGCCGCCGCGCGGGTGATTCACGAGCTCGAACGCTACGTCAACGCGCTGGGCACCATTGCTGCCATGGCACCGTTGCTGGGCCTGCTGGGCACGGTACTGGGCATGATCGACATTTTCAGCGCTTTCACCGGTTCCGGCATGGCCACCAACGCTTCTGTGTTGGCCGGTGGTATTTCCAAGGCACTGATCACCACCGCGGCGGGCCTGATGGTCGGTATTCCATCGGTGTTCTTCCACCGTTTCCTGCAGCGCCGCATCGATGAACTGGTGGTGGGCATGGAGCAGGAAGCGATCAAACTGGTCGAAGTGGTGCAGGGCGACCGTGACGTCGATCTGGCCGGGGACAAAGCGTGAAGTTCCGTCGCAAACCCCGGGAAACCATCGACATCAACCTCGCGTCGCTGATCGACGTGGTGTTCATCCTGTTGCTGTTTTTCGTCGTGACCACCACCTTCACCCGTGAGACCCAATTACGCGTTGATCTGCCGGAATCGGTCAGCGGCTCGCCCGCCGAGGATCAGCAGCTCAAGCAACTGGACGTCGCGATCAGCGCCGAAGGTGTGTTCTCGGTGAACAACAAGATTCTGCCGAAGAACGACCTGGCGACGTTGATGGAAGCCATGCAGAAAGAAGCCAACGGTGACACCAACATGCCGTTGTCGATCAGTGCCGACGGCAAGACCCAGCACCAATCGGTGATCACCGCCATGGACGCGGCCGGCAAGCTCGGTTTCAGCCATCTGCGCATGACCACGGTCGAGGCGGCGCCCAAATCCTGATGAGCCTGTCCGATCGTTTGCTCGCCGCGTGGTATCAGGGGCACCCGGCCCTGACGCTGCTGCGGCCGCTGGAAATGCTCTACCGCCGCGTGGTGGTCAACAAGCGCCAGCGCTTTCTCGACGGTGAAGGCCCGATCTATCAGCCACCGGTTCCGTTGATCGTGGTCGGCAACATCACCGTCGGCGGCACCGGCAAGACGCCGATGATCCTGTGGCTGATCGAGCATTGCCGCCGTGCCGGCCTGCGCGTCGGCGTGGTCAGTCGTGGTTACGGCGCCAAACCGCGGCAACTGCCGTGGCGGGTCACCGCCGAGCAGAGCGCCGATATCGCCGGCGATGAGCCGCTGTTGATCGTGCAGCGCACCGGCGTACCGCTGATGATCGACCCTGATCGCAGTGCCGCGGTCAAAGCCTTGCTCGCCAGTGAACCGCTGGACCTGATCCTCTCCGACGATGGCATGCAGCATTACCGTCTGGCGCGGGATCTGGAGCTGGTGCTGATCGACGCCGCTCGTGGTTTGGGCAACAAGCGCTGCCTGCCGGCCGGTCCGTTGCGCGAGCCGATCGAGCGCCTGCAAAGCGTCGATGGCGTACTGTTCAACGGTGCCACGGCGGATCGTGAAGAAGGTTTCGCCTTTCACCTGCAGCCGACAGCGCTGGTCAATCTGCGCAGCGGCGAGCGCCAGCCGCTGGCGCATTTTGCGCCCGGTCAATCGGTGCACGCGGTGGCCGGGATCGGCAATCCGCAACGTTTCTTCAATACCCTCGAAGCGCTAGACTGGCGGGCAATCCCCCATGCGTTTGCCGACCACGCCGAATACAGCGTGCAGGCCTTGAATTTCACACCGTCATTGCCGTTGGTGATGACCGAGAAGGATGCGGTGAAGTGCCGTGCCTTCGCGGCTGACGACTGGTGGTATCTGGCGGTCGATGCCGTGCCGTCACCGGCCTTCGTGGCCTGGTTCGACACCCAGTTGATGCGCCTGTTGCCCGATCGTCTTTTGCCTTAACTCTTTATCCAGGGAATGTTCATGGACACCAAATTGCTCGATATCCTCGCGTGCCCGATCTGCAAAGGCCCGCTCAAGCTCAGCGCCGACAAGACCGAACTGATCAGCAAGGGCGCCGGTCTGGCCTATCCGATCCGCGACGGCATCCCGGTGATGCTCGAAAGCGAAGCGCGCACCCTGACCACTGACGAGCGTCTGGATAAATGACCACTGCTTTCACCGTTGTCATCCCGTCGCGCTATGCCTCGACCCGCCTGCCGGGCAAACCGCTGCTGGATATCGCCGGCAAGCCGATGATCCAGCATGTCTGGGAACAGGCGAGCAAAAAGCAGCGCCAGCCGCGTGGTGGTTGCAACTGACGATGCGCGCATCGTCGAGGCCTGCAAGGCGTTCGGCGCGGAAGTGGTGCTGACCCGTGAAGATCACAATTCCGGCACCGATCGTCTGGCTGAAGTCGCCGCCAAACTGGGCCTTGCGCCGGACGCGATCGTGGTCAACGTGCAAGGCGATGAACCGTTGATTCCACCAAGCGTGATCGACCAGGTCGCCGCCAACCTCGCGGCCCACACCGAAGCGCGCATGGCTACGCTGGCCGAGCCGATCGAAGACGTCGAAACCCTGTTCAACCCCAACGTAGTCAAGGTCGTCAGCGACATTAACGGTCTGGCGCTGACCTTCAGTCGCGCCACCTTGCCGTGGGCCCGCGATGCTTTCGCCAAGAGCCGCGACGTGTTGCCCGAAGGCGTGCCGTACCGTCGCCACATCGGCATTTATGCCTACCGCGCCGGCTTCCTTCAGGACTTTGTGAGCTGGGAGCCGTGCTGGCTGGAAAACACCGAATCGCTGGAACAGCTGCGTGCTCTGTGGCATGGCGTACGGATTCATGTGGCCGATGCGTTGATCGCGCCGCCAACCGGGGTCGACACCGTTGAAGACCTCGAGCGCGTTCGTCGCCTGCTGGAGGCCTGATGCGCGTTCTGTTCGTGTGCCTGGGCAACATCTGCCGGTCGCCCACCGCTGAAGGCGTGTTGCGCCACAAACTGCGCGCAGCGGGGCTGGAAAATCAGGTCGAAGTGGCCTCCGCCGGCACCGGTGACTGGCACGTCGGCAATCCGCCGGACAAACGCAGCCAGGCCGCAGCCAAAGTGCGTGGTTATGACCTGTCAGCGCAACGTGCGCAGCAGGTCAGCCGTGCCGATTTCGCCAGTTACGACCTGATTCTGGCCATGGACCACAGCAACCTGCGCAACCTCAAGGCCCTGCAGCCGTCCACTGGCAAGGCTGAACTCGATCTGTTTTTGCGGCGTTACGCCGGTGTGGTCGATGAAGTGCCGGATCCGTACTACGACGGCGATCAGGGCTTCGAGCAGGTGCTGGACCTGATCGAAGCGGCGTGTGACCAACTGTTGATCGAAGTGAAGGGCCGGTTATGAGTTTGCAGCTTCAATCACAGGTTTCGCTGAAACCGTTCAACAGTTTCGGCGTCGATGTTCGCGCGCAGTTGTTTGCCGAGGCCCACAGCGACGCCGATGTTCGCGAAGCGCTGGCCTACGCGACTGCCCATGACGTGCCGTTGCTGGTGATCGGCGGCGGCAGCAACCTGCTGCTGACCGCAGACATTCCGGCGCTGGTGCTGCGCATGGCGACCCGAGGCATTCGGCTGATCAGCGACGACGGCAACCGCGTAGTGATCGAAGCCGAAGCCGGCGAGCCGTGGCATCCGTTCGTGCAGCACACCCTGGCGCAGGGTTTTTCCGGTCTGGAAAACCTCAGCCTGATCCCCGGCACCGTGGGTGCTGCGCCGATGCAGAACATCGGCGCCTACGGGGTCGAGATCAAGGATGTGTTCGCCGGGTTGACCGCGCTGGACCGCCAGACCGGCGAACTGCGCGACTTCAGCCTGGAAGAATGCAACTTCGCCTACCGCGACAGCCTGTTCAAGCAGCAGCCGGGGCGTTGGCTGATCCTGCGGGTGCGCTTCAAGCTTGATCGTGCCGCGCATCTGCATCTGGAGTACGGCCCGGTGCGCCAGCGCCTGACCGAGCAGGGCATCGAGCAACCGACGCCCAGCGACGTCAGCCGCGCAATCTGCAGTATCCGCAGCGAAAAACTGCCGGATCCGGCGGTGCTCGGCAATGCCGGCAGTTTCTTCAAGAATCCACTGGTATCGGCTGCACTGGTCGAGCAGATCAAGGCGCAACACCCGGATCTGGTGGCCTATGCACAGCCGGACGGGCAGGTGAAACTGGCGGCCGGTTGGCTGATTGAGCGCGCCGGTTGGAAAGGTTTTCGCGAGGCTGATGCTGGCGTGCATAAATTGCAGGCGCTGGTGCTGGTCAACTACGGCACCGCCACCGGCCTGCAATTGCTGGAGCTGGCGCAACGCATCCAGAAAGATATTGCCGATCGTTTCAATGTCGAACTGGAAATGGAGCCGAACCGTTATTGAGGCTACGCTTCAAGTCGGTATCCAAAGCCCTGCACTGAGCGAAAGTGCAGGGCTTTTTTGTTAACGGTGGGTTAACTTAGCCAGCTAACGATAACCGTCATTTGCTCCACCCAAGGCCCGGTGCAGACGTTCGCGTCGGCACAAGAGAGCCATGGTTAATACAGATCAGTAAACAGTGATCTCTGTGGCGAGGGAGCTTGCTCCCGCTGGACTGCGTAGCAGACCCTGCCTGAAAACCGGGCCGCTACGCGCCCCAGCGGGAGCAAGCTCCCTCGCCACAGGTTCAGTGTTCGGCTTCACTGATGTGTATTGGCCCATTAGCCTGAGTCGATCTGCGTGAACCACCGCCAGTTCTGCTCGACCCCATAACCACTAATATGCGGGCGTGCCCATGATTACCCTGAAACTAAACGGTCAAGACCATTCCCTCGATGTCACGGAAGACATGCCGCTGTTGTGGGCTATTCGTGATGTCGCCGGTTACAACGGCACCAAATTTGGCTGCGGCATGGGCCTGTGTGGCGCCTGCACCATTCACATCGACGGCTTGCCGGCGCGCAGTTGCATCACGCCGATCGGCTCGGTGATCGGGCAGAACGTCAGTACCATCGATAACCTGCACGCCGATCCGGTCGGGAAAGTCGTTCAGCAAGCCTGGCTCGACAGCGCTGTGGCGCAATGTGGTTTCTGTCAGGGCGGGCAGATCATGTCTGCCACGGCGTTGCTTAAAACCAATCCGGATCCGAGCGACGAGCAGATCGAAGAAGCGATGGTCGGCAACATTTGCCGGTGCGGCACGTATAACCGGATCAAGACCGCGATCCGTCAGGCCTCGACTCACCTGAAGGAGGCCAAGGCATGAGCCGCTTGCCGAATGATTTCGCCCTGAGCAATCTCAGCCGCCGCGGTTTTCTCAAAGGCGTCGGCGCCACGGGCGCATTGGTGCTGGCCGCGAGCTGGGGCTGGCAGGAGGCATTGGCTGAAGACGCGCCGAAGAAGTTTGGCGCTGATGGCATGCCTAACGGCTGGATTGACGATCCCAAGGTTTACGTGAGCATTGCCGCAGACGGCACGGTCACCGTGGTCTGCAACCGCTCGGAAATGGGCCAGGGCGTGCGCACCAGTCTGACCATGGTGGTCGCCGATGAACTGGACGCCGATTGGGCCAAGGTCAAAGTGCAGCAAGCGCCGGGCGATGAAGTGCGGTTCGGCAACCAGGACACTGACGGTTCACGCAGCATGCGGCACTGGTATGAACCGATGCGCCGTTGCGGCGCGGCGGCCCGGACCATGCTGGAACAAGCCGCCGCTGCGCAGTGGCAGGTACCCGCAGGCGAGTGCCATGCGCAGTTGCACAAAGTGCTGCACACACCGTCCGGCCGCGAGCTGGGTTACGGCGAACTTGCCGCCGCAGCCAGTGCGCTGGCGGTGCCGGCCCGTGACAGCTTGCGCCTCAAGCAGCCGTCGGAGTTTCGCTACATCGGCAAGGAAGGCACCAAAGCCATCGACGGTGCCGACATCGTCAACGGGCGCGCGGTGTATGGCGCCGACGTGCATTTCGACGGCATGCTCTACGCGACCATCGCCCGTCCGGCGGTGTATGGCGGCAAGGTCAAGTCGCTGGATGACAGCGCCGCGCTGAAGGTTCCGGGTGTGCTGAAGGTCATGCAGATCGAGAGCCGTCCGCTACCGTCGGAGTTCCAGCCGCTGGGCGGCGTCGCGGTGATTGCCAGCAATACCTGGGCGGCGATCAAGGGCCGCGAGGCGCTGAAGATCGAATGGGACGACGGCCCCAACGCCAGTTATGACTCGATCGCTTACCGCAAGGAACTGGAAGCAGCGGCGCGCAAACCCGGCAAAGTGGTGCGCAACACTGGCGATATCGACAAAGCCCTGAGCGGCGCAGCGAGCAGTCTCGAAGCCTCTTACTATTTGCCGCATCTGGCCCAGGCACCGATGGAGCCGATGGTCGCCATCGCTCGCTACGACAAAGGTGTGTGTGAAGCATGGGCGCCGAGCCAGGCGCCGCAGGTGACTCGCGAGCGCATCGCCAAGCGTCTGGGGCTGCCGTTCGACAATGTCACCTTCAACGTCACGCTGCTCGGTGGTGGTTTCGGCCGTAAATCCAAGCCGGATTTCGTCGTCGAAGCGGCGATCCTTGCCAAGGAGTTCCCCGGTAAAGCGGTGCGAGTGCAATGGACCCGCGAAGATGACATCCATAACTCGTATTTCCACACAGTGTCCGCCGAGTATTTGAAGGCGGCTGTCGGCAAGGACGGCATGCCGTCCGGCTGGCTACACCGTACCGTGGCGCCGAGCATTACTGCGCTGTTTGCGCCGGGCATGAACCATGAGGCGGCGTTCGAACTGGGCATGGGCTTTACCAACATGGCCTACGCGATTCCCAACGTGCGCCTGGAAAACCCCGAAGCCACGGTGCATACCCGGGTCGGCTGGTATCGCTCGGTGTCGAACATTCCTCACGGGTTTGCGATTCAGAGTTTTGTCGATGAACTGGCGCACAAGGCCGGTGTTGATCCGCTGAAGTATCAGATCAAGTTGCTCGGCCCGGATCGGCAGATTGACCCGCGCACCCTGAGCGAGGAGTGGAACTACGGCGAATCCCCCGAGCGCTACCCGATCGACACCGGACGCATGCGCACGGTACTGGAAACTGCGGCCAAGGCTGCCGGTTGGGGGCGTCAGTTGCCCAAGGGCCGTGGTCTGGGTCTGGCGGTGCATTACAGCTTCGTCACCTATGTGGCAGCGGTGATCGAAGTCGAGGTCAAGGACGACGGTACGCTGATCGTGCACAAGGCTGACATCGCCGTCGATTGCGGGCCGCAGATCAACCCGGAACGCATCCGCTCGCAGTTCGAAGGCGCTTGTGTGATGGGCCTGGGCAACGCGGTGCTGGGTGAAATCAGCTTCAAGGACGGCAAGGTCCAGCAGGACAACTTCCACATGTACGAAGTGGCGCGCATGTCGCTGGCGCCGAAAGAAGTTGCGGTGCATCTGGTGACGCCGCCGGGTGACGTGCCGTTGGGCGGAGTCGGTGAGCCGGGCGTGCCGCCAATTGCGCCGGCACTGTGCAATGCGATCTTCGCTGCCACCGGCCAGCGCATCCGCAACTTGCCGGTGCGTTATCAACTGCAGGGCTGGCAGAAGGCGCAAGCGTGATGGACGGCGCCGATCTCAACGTTCTGCGCAGCGTGCTCGAATGGCGCCGCGCCGGGCAGCGAGTGGTGCTGTTCAGCGTGGTGCAAACCTGGGGCACCGCGCCCCGGGCGCCGGGTGCGATGCTCGCGTTGCGCGAGGACGGCGTGGTGATTGGCTCGGTGTCGGGCGGTTGTGTCGAGGATGACTTGATCGCCCGTCTGCACGACGGGCGCATCGCCAGCGACGGACCACCGGTGCAACTGATTACCTATGGCGTCACCCGCGAGGAGGCTGCGCGCTTTGGCTTGCCCTGTGGCGGCACGTTGCGTCTGACCGAAGAGCGGGTCGCTGATCCGGCGTGGGTCGCCGAATTGCTCGCGCGGTGTGAAGCGCATGAAATTGTCGCCCGTGAGCTGAACATCGAAACCGGTGAAGTGGTGCTATCAGCGGCGAGCAAATCCGATGTGCTGGCATTCGACGGCAAGACCCTGCGCGCCATTTATGGCCCGCGCTGGCGTCTGCTGTTGATCGGTGCCGGGCAGCTGTCGCGCTACGTAGCGGACATGGCCCGGCTGCTGGATTTCGAAGTGCTGATTTGCGATCCGCGTACCGAGTTCGTCTACGGTTGGGAAGAGCATCACGGGCGCTTTGTCCCGGGCATGCCGGATGACGCTGTACTAAGCATTCAGACGGACGAACGCACAGCCATTGTCGCGCTGACCCACGACCCGCGTCTGGATGATATGGCGTTGCTTACGGCGCTCGTTTCGCCGGCCTTCTATGTCGGTGCACTCGGTTCGCGGGTCAACAGCCAGAAGCGCCGCGACAATCTGGCTCAGCTAGGCTTGTCAGAATCAGCCATTGCGCGATTGCATGGGCCGATCGGTCTGCACATCGGCAGCCATTCACCGGCGGAGATTGCCCTGTCGTTGTTGGCGGAGATTGTGGCGATCAAGAACGGCGTCGAGTTGAAACAGAAAAACGTTAGGGACAAGCATGAGTCAATCCATTGCAGTGATCGTATTGGCAGCGGGCGAGGGCAGTCGCTTTCGTGAAGTTGCCGGTGCCGACAAGGACAAGCTGCTGGCCGATTGCACCGGACGCGACGGTGCGGTGCGTTCGGTGATCGAGCAGGTGTTGCTGAGTCTGCCGGCCAATCTCGACAAGCGGGTGCTGGTGACCACAGAAGCGCGTCCGCAGGCGATGCGCATGGCGCAGGCTTATGGCTGCGATGTGGTCTCGATTGAATCGACCGGAATGGGTGACAGCATTGCGGCAGGCGTTGCGGCTTGCCCGGACGCCGATGGCTGGCTGATCGTGCTGGGGGACATGCCGTTTATCTTGCCATCGAGTATTGAGCGGGTGGTGGCGGCGATGGTCGATGACGCCGTGAGCGTACCGGTGCAGGACGGCGAGTTTGGCCATCCGGTGGGGTTCGGACGTTCCTTCGGGCCGGGGTTACAGGCGCTGACCGGTGATCGCGGTGCCAGGCCGTTGTTCAAGCAGGGGCGAGTGGTGGAAGTGGCGGTGGATGATCCCGGGGTGTTGTGGGATATCGATGTGCCAGAAGCGTTGGTTTTTTAGATAACAGCAAGATCAAAAAGATCGCAGCCTTCGGCA
>NZ_JABULD010000156.1:0-7864 GCF_014060985.1 Pseudomonas sp. MD195_PC81_125 | reverse complement strand
CCACAGGTCTTGTGCTCGCCACCGATCCTGTGGGAGCTGGCTTGCCAGCGATGGGGGCCTGAAAGTCAATAAACATCGCAAAACCTGACCTCAAAACTGCATTCAAAGAAGCTCTGAGCCTCTCTCGTCCCCTTTACGCCTGTCATCGGTCAACTAACTATGCTCCATGCGCATCTGGGGGATAGGTGCGTGGCGGCTCTTGTGATAACATCCGGCGTTTTCCGAGGCGGCTTCACGGAGCTGTCTTTACTGCGCAAATCCGTGGTTCTATCCGTTGATTTGTCGTAAGTCGGCGCACGGCACTCAGCCTGCCCCGACGAGCTTCGTACATCCCATATGGATATGACGAAGTTTCACCAGAAAAAGGAATCAGGCTTCTCATGGGCGAACTGGCCAAAGAAATCCTCCCGGTCAATATCGAAGACGAGCTGAAACAGTCCTACCTCGACTACGCAATGAGCGTAATCGTCGGCCGTGCACTGCCGGATGCGCGCGATGGCCTCAAGCCCGTGCACCGTCGCGTACTGTTCGCGATGAGCGAGCTGGGCAACGACTTCAACAAGCCGTACAAGAAATCTGCCCGTGTTGTCGGTGACGTGATCGGTAAGTATCACCCGCATGGTGATACTGCGGTGTACGACACCATCGTCCGCATGGCTCAGCCTTTCTCCCTGCGTTACCTGCTGGTTGACGGTCAGGGCAACTTCGGTTCGGTGGACGGCGACAACGCTGCGGCCATGCGATACACCGAAGTGCGCATGACCAAGCTGGCGCACGAACTGCTGGCCGACCTGCACAAAGAAACCGTGGACTGGGTGCCGAACTACGACGGTACCGAGCTGATCCCGGCGGTCATGCCGACCCGCGTGCCGAACCTGCTGGTCAACGGTTCCAGTGGTATCGCCGTGGGCATGGCGACCAACATTCCGCCGCACAACCTCGGTGAAGTCATCGACGGTTGCCTGGCCCTCATCGATAATCCCGAGCTGACCGTCGATGAGCTGATGCAATACATCCCCGGTCCGGACTTCCCGACGGCCGCGATCATCAACGGTCGTGCCGGCATTATCGAAGCCTATCGCACCGGTCGTGGTCGCATTTACATGCGTGCGCGTTCGATCATCGAAGACATCGACAAGGTCGGTGGTCGTCAGCAGATCGTCATTACTGAACTGCCGTATCAGCTGAACAAGGCGCGTCTGATCGAGAAGATCGCCGAACTGGTCAAAGAGAAGAAGCTCGAGGGCATCACCGAGCTGCGCGACGAGTCCGACAAGGACGGTATGCGCGTCGTGATCGAGCTGCGTCGCGGCGAAGTGCCTGAGGTGATCCTCAACAATCTCTACGCCCAGACCCAGCTGCAATCGGTATTCGGCATCAACATCGTCGCGCTGATCGACGGCCGTCCACGCATCCTCAACCTCAAGGATCTGCTGGAAGCCTTCGTCCGTCACCGTCGCGAAGTGGTCACCCGTCGTACCGTATTCGAGCTGCGCAAGGCCCGCGAGCGTGGTCATATCCTCGAAGGTCAGGCCGTTGCCCTGTCGAACATTGACCCGGTGATCGCCCTGATCAAGGCGTCGCCGACTCCGTCGGAAGCCAAGGAAGCGCTGGTCAGCACCCCTTGGGAATCCTCGGCAGTGGTGGCGATGGTGGAGCGTGCCGGCGCTGATTCGTGCCGTCCGGAAAACCTCGATCCGCAATACGGTCTGCGCGACGGCAAGTACTTCCTGTCGCCAGAACAGGCGCAAGCCATTCTGGAACTGCGTCTGCACCGTCTGACCGGTCTGGAGCACGAGAAGCTGCTGGCCGAGTATCAAGAGATCCTCAACCAGATCGGCGAGCTGATCCGCATCCTCAACAGCGCCGTGCGCCTGATGGAAGTGATCCGCGAAGAGCTGGAAGTGATCCGTGCCGAATACGGCGACGTGCGCCGCACCGAGATTCTCGATGCGCGTCTCGATCTGACCCTGGGCGACATGATCCCGGAAGAGGAGCGCGTCGTGACCATTTCCCACGGTGCTACGCCAAGACCCAGCCACTGGCTGCGTACCAGGCTCAGCGTCGTGGCGGCAAAGGCAAATCGGCGACCGGCGTCAAGGATGAGGACTACATCGCTCACCTGCTGGTGGCCAACAGTCACACCACGCTGCTGCTGTTCTCCAGCAAGGGCAAGGTGTACTGGCTGAAGACTTACGAAATTCCGGAAGCGTCCCGCGCCGCCCGTGGTCGTCCGCTGGTCAACCTGCTGCCGCTGGATGACGGTGAATACATCACCACCATGCTGCCGGTCGAGGAATACACCGAAGGTCACTACATCTTCATGGCGACCGCCAACGGCACCGTGAAGAAGACCCCGCTGGAATCCTTCAGCCGTCAGCGCAGCGTCGGTCTGATCGCGCTGGAGCTGGACGAAGGCGACGTGTTGATCTCCGCAGCCATCACCGATGGCGAGCGCGAAGTGATGCTGTTCTCCGATGGCGGCAAAGTGACGCGTTTCAAAGAGTCCGACGTCCGTGCCATGGGCCGTACCGCCCGTGGTGTACGCGGCATGCGTCTGCCGGAAGGGCAGAAGCTGATTTCGATGCTGATCCCGGAAGAAGGCAGCCAGATCCTCACCGCTTCCGAGCGTGGTTATGGCAAGCGCACCGCGATTACCGAGTTCCCAGAGTACAAGCGTGGCGGTCAAGGCGTGATCGCCATGGTCAGCAACGAGCGTAACGGCCGTCTGGTCGGTGCGGTTCAGGTGCTCGACGGCGAAGAAATCATGCTGATTTCCGATCAGGGCACGCTGGTACGTACCCGTGTCGACGAAGTGTCGAGCCTGGGTCGTAACACCCAGGGCGTGACTCTGATCAAACTGGCCAAGGATGAAACCCTGGTCGGTCTGGAGCGGGTTCAGGAGCCATCGGAGGTCGAGGGCGACGAGCTTGAAGGTGAAGAGGGTGCCGGGTTCGAGGGAGATGTCGTGATCGACGACGTTGCCGAGGACCAGCAACTCGACGCCGCAGCTGACGAAGAGCCGCAGGAATAAGCGGACAAGCGAGGGGGCGGATGAAAATTCGCCCCCTTGTTATTTGTCCGGTATGAAATTTCGACATCATGGAGATCCCCCTGTGGGGAGCGAGCCGGCTCGCGAAAGCAGGCGCTGCGGTACCTCTGACGCACCGCGGTGATGCATTCGCGAGCAGGCTCGCTCCCACAGGACTGTGTTGATCGGTAGTGTGATTTTTTGCGTGATACCACCAAATCAGAGCGAGATTGGATGTGAGCAAGCGAGCCTATAACTTCTGTGCCGGTCCTGCGGCGCTTCCTGAAGCTGTCCTGCAACGTGCCCAGGGTGAACTCCTTGATTGGCATGGCAAGGGTCTGTCGGTCATGGAAATGAGCCATCGCAGCGATGAGTTCGTGTCCATTGCCACCCAGGCCGAGCAGGATCTGCGTGACCTGCTGAATATCCCGTCGAACTATAAAGTGCTGTTTCTGCAGGGTGGCGCCAGCCAGCAGTTCGCGCAGATCCCGCTGAACCTGTTGCCGGAAAACGGCAGCGCCGACTATATCGACACCGGTATCTGGTCGCAGAAAGCCATCGAAGAAGCTTCGCGCTACGGCCACGTCAACGTTGCTGCCACCGCCAAGCCTTACGACTATTTCGCCATCCCGGGTCAGAACGAGTGGAAGCTGTCGAAAGACGCCGCTTACGTTCACTACGCGCCGAACGAAACCATCGGCGGTCTGGAATTCCAGTGGATCCCGGAAACCGGTGACGTGCCGCTGGTGGCTGACATGTCTTCGGACATCCTCTCGCGTCCGGTCGACATCTCGCGTTTCGGCATGATCTACGCCGGCGCCCAGAAGAACATCGGCCCGAGCGGTATTGTCGTCAACATCATCCGCGAAGACCTGCTGGGCAAGGCACGTTCGCTGTGCCCGACCATGCTCGACTACAAGGTCGCGGCCGACAACGGTTCGATGTACAACACTCCGCCGACCCTGGCCTGGTACCTCTCCGGTCTGGTGTTCCAGTGGCTGAAAGAGCAGGGCGGTGTTGAAGCGATCGCCAAACTGAATGACGTCAAGCAGCGCACGCTGTACGACTTCATCGACGCCAGTGGCCTCTACAGCAACCCGATCAACAAGTCGGACCGCTCGTGGATGAACGTGCCGTTCCGTCTGGCTGATGATCGCCTGGACAAACCGTTCCTGGCCGGTGCCGATGCGCGCGGTCTGCTCAACCTCAAGGGCCACCGCTCCGTGGGCGGCATGCGCGCCTCCATCTACAACGCCGTCGACATCAACGCCGTCAACGCGCTGGTGGCGTACATGGCTGAATTCGAGAAGGAACACGGCTGATGTCCGAGCAAGAACTCAAGGCCCTGCGCCTGCGTATTGACGCTCTGGACGAAAAGGTCCTGGAACTGATCAGTGAGCGTGCGCGCTGCGCCCAGGAAGTTGCGCGAGTCAAGATGGCTTCGCTGGCCGAAGGCGAAGTGCCGGTGTTCTATCGTCCCGAGCGTGAAGCCCAGGTGCTCAAGCGCGTGATGGAGCGCAATCAGGGGCCGCTGGGCAACGAAGAGATGGCGCGCTTGTTCCGCGAAATCATGTCCTCGTGCCTGGCGCTCGAGCAGCCATTGAAAGTGGCTTACCTCGGCCCTGAAGGCACCTTCACTCAAGCAGCGGCGATGAAGCACTTCGGCCACGCGGTGATCAGCAAGCCGATGGCGGCGATCGACGAAGTGTTCCGTGAAGTGGCGGCGGGTGCGGTGAATTTTGGCGTGGTGCCGGTGGAGAATTCCACCGAAGGCGCGGTCAACCACACCCTCGACAGCTTCCTCGAGCACGACATGGTGATCTGCGGCGAAGTCGAACTGCGCATTCACCATCACTTGCTGGTCGGTGAAAACACCAAGACCGACAGCATCAGCCGCATCTACTCCCACGCCCAGTCGCTGGCCCAGTGCCGCAAGTGGCTGGACGCGCACTATCCGAATGTCGAGCGCGTGGCGGTGGCGAGCAATGCCGAAGCGGCGAAGCGGGTCAAGGGTGAATGGAACTCGGCGGCGATTGCCGGCGACATGGCTGCTGGCTTGTATGGTCTGACCCGTCTGGCGGAAAAGATCGAAGATCGTCCGGACAACTCGACGCGCTTCCTGATGATCGGTAACCAGGAAGTGCCGCCGACCGGCGACGACAAGACCTCGATCATCGTCTCGATGAGCAACAAGCCTGGCGCGCTGCATGAGCTGCTGGTGCCGTTCCATGACAACGGGATCGACCTGACCCGGATCGAAACCCGTCCGTCGCGCAGTGGCAAATGGACCTACGTGTTCTTCATCGACTTCGTCGGCCACCACCGTGATCCGTTGATCAAGGGTGTGCTGGAAAAGATCAGTCAGGAAGCAGTAGCACTCAAAGTGCTGGGTTCCTACCCGAAAGCAGTTCTTTAAGGGGCGGTAGCAAATGAGTGGCAACTTCCTCGCTCTGGCACAGCCGGGCGTGCAACAACTTTCGCCGTACGTTCCGGGCAAGCCTGTGGACGAACTGGCGCGCGAGCTGGATCTGGATCCGGCGAAAATCGTCAAACTGGCAAGCAATGAAAACCCGCTGGGCGCCAGCCCGAAAGCGCTGGCGGCAATCCGCGATGAGCTGGCCGAGCTGACCCGTTATCCGGACGGCAACGGCTTCGCGCTGAAATCGCTGTTGGCCGAGCAGTGCCGCGTCGAGCTGAACCAGGTAACCCTTGGCAACGGCTCCAACGACATTCTCGAGCTGGTGGCGCGCGCCTATCTGGCGCCGGGTCTGAACGCCGTGTTCAGTGAGCATGCGTTTGCCGTTTACCCGATCGCCACCCAGGCGGTCGGCGCGCAGGCCAAAGTGGTGCCGGCCAAGGACTGGGGGCACGACTTGCCTGCGATGCTCGCGGCCATCGATGCCAACACTCGTGTAGTGTTCATTGCCAACCCGAACAATCCGACCGGCACCTGGTTCGGCGCCGAAGCGCTGGACGAGTTCCTGCAAGATGTACCGGAACATGTGTTGGTGGTGCTGGACGAGGCGTACATCGAGTACGCCGAAGGCAGCGACCTGCCGGACGGTCTGGATTTCCTCGCGGCGTACCCGAATCTGCTGGTATCGCGCACGTTCTCCAAGGCCTATGGCCTGGCAGCGCTGCGCGTTGGTTATGGCCTGTCCACTGCGGTAGTAGCGGACGTGCTCAACCGTGTGCGCCAACCATTCAACGTCAACAGCCTGGCTCTGGCCGCAGCCTGTGCGGCGTTGAAGGATGACGAGTATCTGGCGCAAAGCCGTCAGCTCAACGAATCCGGCATGCAGCAACTGCAAGCGGGTTTCCGTGAGCTGGGTCTGAACTGGATCGAGTCCAAGGGCAACTTCATCTGCGTCGATCTTGGTCAGGTCGCTGCGCCGATTTTTCAGGGGCTGCTGCGTGAAGGCGTGATTGTGCGTCCGGTGGCCAATTACGGCATGCCGAACCACCTGCGGGTGACCATTGGTCTGCCGGCGGAAAACAGCCGCTTCCTTGAAGCGCTGCGCAAGGTTCTGGCTCGTGGGTGATGTCACTGCTCTGCAATCTGCTGCACCTATGATCGGTCGCCTTGTGGTGGTCGGTCTGGGGTTGATCGGTGGTTCGTTTGCCAAAGGCTTGCGTGAAAGCGGCATCTGCCGTGAAGTGGTCGGGGTCGATCTCGACCCGCAATCGCGCAAGCTGGCGGTCGAGTTGGGTGTGGTCGACCGTTGCGAAGACGACCTGATTGCTGCGTGTCAGGGTGCTGACGTGATTCAGCTGGCAGTGCCGATTCTGGCCATGGAGAAGGTGCTCGCGCGTCTGGCCGGTGTCGATCTGGGTCAGGCGATTCTGACCGATGTCGGCAGCGCCAAGGGCAATGTGGTGCGCGCGGCGACCGAGGCGTTCGGCGGCATGCCAGCGCGTTTCGTGCCGGGCCATCCGATTGCCGGTTCCGAGCAGAGCGGGGTGGAAGCTTCCAACGCCGAGCTGTTCCGTCGGCACAAGGTGATTCTGACCCCGCTCGAGCAAACCGACCCGGCCGCGCTGGCGGTGGTTGATCGCTTGTGGCGCGAGCTGGGTGCCGATGTCGAGCATATGCAGGTCGAGCGCCACGACGAAGTGTTGGCTGCGACCAGTCATCTGCCGCACTTGCTGGCCTTCGGTCTGGTCGACTCGTTGGCCAAACGCAATGAAAACCTTGAGATCTTCCGTTACGCTGCGGGCGGTTTCCGCGATTTCACAAGAATCGCCGGAAGCGACCCGGTGATGTGGCACGACATCTTCCTCGCCAACCGCGAGGCTGTCCTGCGCACACTCGATACATTTCGCAGCGACCTCGACGCCTTGCGCGACGCGGTCGATGCAGGGGATGGGCACCAATTGTTGGGCGTCTTCACGCGCGCCCGGGTTGCCCGCGAGCATTTCAGTAAAATCCTGGCCCGCAGGGCCTATGTGGACGCTATGAATTCCAACGATCTGATTTTTCTGGCTCAACCTGGTGGCCGCTTGTCCGGTCGGATTCGCGTACCAGGTGACAAATCGATTTCCCACCGCTCGATCATGCTCGGCTCGCTGGCCGAAGGCGTGACCGAGGTGGAAGGTTTCCTCGAGGGTGAAGATGCCCTGGCGACCTTGCAGGCATTTCGCGACATGGGCGTGGTCATCGAAGGCCCGCACCACGGTCGCGTCACTATTCACGGCGTTGGCTGCATGGCTTGAAGCCGGCACCTGGCCCGATCTATCTGGGCAACTCCGGTACCTCGATGCGTCTGTTGTCCGGCCTGCTGGCGGCGCAGAACTTCGACAGCACCCTGACGGGCGATGCGTCGCTGTCCAAGC